>NZ_JAVJNP010000100.1:0-6048 GCF_040217205.1 Coleofasciculus sp. A1-SPW-01
CCTAATTTAGACGGACTCTTACTTTTTTTCTGTGCCGTTGTTGGAGTCCAGGAGGAATTTTTCTTTTGTAGGGGTTTATACATGATGCCGCCTCAGTTGCCTAACGATTTGCTAGTCCCAAGCCCATTTGCTCAAGAACTCTCCCTGATCGCACCTAGATCAAGCGATTGCCCTAGTCCGAGCAGCTTTGAGATAACAATAACAGTTTGATTGAGAGAATCAGGTTTTCACCTAGCCCTCAATATTCAATAGCAACTCGAACATTCTGTCTTCCTGATGTACCCTCCCTAAATTCACAACTTCCCGAAAATCCATAATATTCCTTATCTTCTCGTGTCACCGTACCTGGTGTTCCTGTTACCATTTCGCAAGTCTTGTCATGAATCTTTACGTAGCCGCTAATACTTCCCTGCTCCCATGTAATCTGTGCGCTAACTTCACCAATATCAGAAGCTTGAGCTTCTTTAAAATTTAGTTCAACTCGTTGTGCATCCTTGTCACGCAACAGAAAAACGTTGTTGGAATGAGCGTTGTAATGATTATCATCCCAAAAAATTGTAATATTCGCTGATCCGGAGTACGTTTCTACACTTTCACTCATACAAGAAACCTGTAGTAAAACAAGTGTAATTATTAGGACAACCTTCAAAAAATACTTTTTAATTTTTATTTTCTCTTCCTCCTAACTAAGAGTTATAGAATATCTGAGCTGAGCATAAAAGCAGCGTGTGTCTCAGTTACATAGAATATACCTGCTTTTTATTTGTATTTAATTTATATTAGTTTCGATGCAACCTGCGCCAAAAACAATAAATCAGTAGCTACAAATTTATAACTGGTGGAATCAAACCAACCATCTGTACCTGCAATCGCACCAATCATATCTGGATCAGGAGTAAAACTATCTACTTCTTGAAATTGTACTCTAGAACTGTTTTTTATGTTCGTAAACATAAACTCACGAGTTACATCAAAAGCTGCTCCCGAAATTGTTTGCTCTCTTCCCCAAGTATGACTTAAATTTAAGCCAGCTCCACGACTACTTTCTGCTCCTGCACTAACATCAACTCCTTTAACTGGAAGTGAAGCACCTAAAGTTGCTTTCTGCCCAGCACTCAAACTACCACCAACAGTTGTGCTTGATGTTTCTTTAACGTCATCAGTCTTGAATCTAAAATTCAGACGCAGTGTAAAGGCTAGCTGACCATTAAGCATATAATAGCGTGAGGTTAGAGAATTAGCTTCAGCCGTTAAACCTCTGACTGTTTGACGACTAGCGTTTACTTCATCTAATACCCAAGCAGAGTCATTTCCTTTCAGAGGGACTTTACCAAATTTTGCCGAAACATGGAATCGTGCCGCCGAATCATCATAAAATAGATCTTCTTCAATCATTTTCCAATCCCATTGAAGAACTTTCATCTCACTGTATTCAATAGGATTTGACCTTGTACCTTCTTCCGGTTCATCATCACGTTGAATAATCTGCTTAGCTTTAGCTTGAAGAGTTGGATTTTTATACTTAAGTTGTCCCTTATCAAAAGTAACTTCTCCATCGGGAAGAATTTCTGAAGTTCTCTTCTCTGAACCAGCCTGTTTAGTTTTTAATTGACTACCTGATTGTTGAACCACATGGGTCAACTCATGCGCCAACAACTCTTGCCCATCCCGACTTCCTGGATTGTATTCTCCCTGCTTAAAAAAGATATCCGGACCCGTCGTAAACGCCCGGGCATTTAAGGAGCGATTAAGCTGATCAGCATTGCTATTGTTATGCACCCTCACGCCACTAAAATCAGCCCCAAACGCCTGCTCCATTGGCTCTCTAACTTTCTCGGAAAGCCCCTGTCCACTACCTTTGGCTTGCTGAATACTTTGCTCAACGGAATCGTCAACCGCACCTCCACCAACTCCGCCATCACGCATCACTGTCGGCTGAGCTACTGGTTCTACTTTTCCTTGTACGGATTGCTGGGACGTGGGAGAATTAATCTGTTCGACAACTTTGGCGGCTACTGTGTCGGCTTCCTGTTCGTACTTATCTCCTGGTTGCCCGACTGTTAACTTTCTCTGGAGTGGAGTCAGGGTGCGTGGCGTTAGGGTGGACATTCTTTGTCCGACGACATCAGCAACTGAAATCCTGGATTCGGACTGAGGCTGCACTGTTGGCGTTTCTGTCTCCTGAGACCCCTTAGCTTCCAGACTTCGCATCACATTCGCGGCTAGTCTATCCGCCGAGTCTCTGGAATACTCCCCTATTTCCTGCGACTGAGACGATTTCTGATTTGGCTTGGGTTGAATCGAAAAATGCCCTAATTTAGACGGACTCTTGCTCTTTTTCTGTGCCGTTGTTGGAGTCCAGGAGGAATTTTTCTTTTGTAGGGGTTTATACATGATGCCGCCTCAGTTACCTGATGATTTATTGAATCCAGCTCAATCCTGGAGGAAACTCTATCATTCTATCTCCTCATCGCCTATCCAGAACACTATCACTACGCGCCAGCGAACTGCGAGAAACAACGTAGCGCATAAAGCATAAATCTTGCCGTAACGCAGCCGACAATATCCGCGATCGCACTCACCAAAAAAGCGATCGCCTACACGTTATTAGATTGTCATTTTAACACAGCTAATTTTGCTATCTACTGTCTCGTTAAATGGGGCTTTCCAGGACAAATTCCCAAGCGCGATCGCACAGATTCCCCTTCACCTTATACCTTTTCTCCGATTTGATATTTTAATTTACCGTCTCCATCGCCTTACTAACTCTAAACATTTTTTGGTTTGGTCAAGAATAGCGCGATCGCGCTACCTCAAAACATCCTCAATGTGGGCAAAAATTGTAGTTACATAAGCAGTTAAAGCCGTAACCCCCTGCTGACCTGGACAGGGTTCCAAAGCTGCAACCGCTTTTTTACGCTCTTGCAAAGCTGTCCAAATCATAAAATCACGAGTATTAATCTGATCGAGAATCTCACGAATCCGTTCTGATTCCTTCGCTAAACTAGCATCATCGATTAGTTTCTGGAGTTCATCACGCCGATTATGGGCTACGTTGAGACCGTAAATAACTGGCAATGTTATCTTACCCATTACCAAGTCACCCCTGCCAGATTGTCCCCAAATTCCTTCAAAATCATCAAACAACTGTAGAGCCAATCCAAGATGATATCCAAACCTGCGACAGGCATCAAGAAGTTTTGGGTTATCAGGACCACAAAGTCCACCAGCAGTACAAGCTAAAACAAAGGCACTAGCATTTTTTTCTTCTATCGTATGCCAGTAGTCTTCAATAGTGAGAGTTAGATTGCGTAGATCCCGATCTTGACCTTTTAATAAGTGCAGTCCTGTTTGAGAAAAGTGTTGATTAATTACTCGATAAAGCTCAGGAGTCCATGCAGCTTGAGCCAGGAGTTCATTGCATAACGCATAGAGGGCTGCACTGAAGTTAAAGCTGCGAGCCAAACCAATTGTTGCCCACAGCGCATCAGGTCGATCCTGATCCTGCAAATCATCTAAGATACGCATAGCTAAACTGAGGACTACCCAAGCAGCACTTACTGGAATCGCTTCTTGTGGATTACCGCCCACTGCCGCACAACTTGCCAACGGCAAAATTGCTAGCGCACTTAAGGGTTCATCCGTGACAGCCGTCAAAACTGAGCGAAACTCAGGCCAGTCAGATGGTGCATGTTGCCGAATGTAGCTGCGTACATCTGGCAGCAGTTCTTGAAATCTCGTTAAGTCAGTAACATCTCTATCGGTTAGGCTAAAATTAGCCACTGCTATCCTCTCCAGTTGGAAACTTAATTTCTGTCAAGACTTGAGCTGGGTGAGGCTTAATCTCCAAATTCACAGAGACAGAGACTCAATAAACACTCTTATCTCCTCATCCTGCTCTGGTTGTTCTTGAATCAGTTCATGGACTTTCAGAACAGAAAAAGACGATTTTGTATTTTCTCCTTGCTCTTCTCTGAGTGCAGATAGTTCAGGTAAGTCAAAATCAATTAGTGATCCCCAATAACCTTCGAGCCATACGGCACATGAATTTACCGTTTTTGGGCAGATATCTCTCAACGTAGATAAGAGTGATATGCTCATGGCAGCGTCACTAAGAGACAAAAAAATAGTGTCTTGGTCACGGTCTTGATCAGATGTACCGATAAAGGAATCACCAAGGGCGAGTCGGTAGGAATCTTGGAAATAAATCACCACTGGAAGTCGCAGTAGTTTTCTTGAGCCAGAAGCTGTCTGCGTTTCGTTGTTGAGCCAATTGAGTAGTTGACTGGATGGCTTAATTGGCCGTCCTGGAATGAAACTAACAGAATTTGTGGGTCTCATCGGATTTGTCATAGGTGTTTCTTTGGGGTTTAATTGTGAGGTTAAAGGAATAGGGCTAGAATTGACGCTGGCAGAGGTTTGACACCCCCAGATAACCACAGCAATCAAACTAATTAAATTGCTAGCTTTCATAGTATTATCCCTTGCCTTGCTTGTGGGTATCTTTGCCCGTTACCAAAGTATTTAGAGAAACTGTGATATGCTGACAGCAATCATGTATGATAGTCATAGTCATGTCCCTTTGCTGCGGCATCAGAATGTGTCCAGAAATGAAGTTCCTTACTGCGTTTCAGTAATTCTTTTGTTTGTTTATTAGAGCGTTTCAGGGCTGCAACCTGCTTACCTTTATCAGTAAGTGTGAGACCAGCAGCAATAACAGCTTTCACATTTTGACCATCTGCAACCATGCTGTGTTTCAGTTGGATTTTTTCACGCTTTGATGTATAGGCAAAGTGATCTTCCCATGTTGTTGCAGTAGCTCTTGTTGGCCAAGGATCTGCCACAACAATGTCCGCATCAGTGTCTTCTGGTACGCCCATAAGAACAAAGTCATGGTCTAATCCCTGTTTAGAAGACCAGTGGAGCGTTTCACCTACAGCCTGAACCCGTAAGTAATCAAAAGCAACCTCAGCGTGTTCACCACAATTGCCACCATGAGCGAGATCTGCCTTAGCTGCTGTCAAGGCTTCGGGATTGGCAGCCGCAATAGGCTTCACCGAGTCAGTCAACTGCCAGAAACTCGTTTCACCCACAGCCTGAAGAACCTGAGGATCGTCACGCATAACCAAAAGACGGAACTGGGAGTTAAAGTTAGTTGCCTTCAATGCTTTTGTCTGATTACCTGCACCGTATAAAAACACGGATTTAGTGTGTTTAATTGCTTCTTTCGCCTTGTCAAGGCGACTCATGGCTTTTGAACTGACCTGCTTTCCCGGTTTACCTGGGGCAGAATTTCCCCGCATCATGAGTCGTGCTTGTTGCAGAGGGGCAGTTTGGGTAATTTCAACCCGTTGATTAGGTTCTTGTAGTTGAGATTGATATTGATCCAGAGTTTTATTGCTGTTTACCTGCTGAAAATCTTGTAATTCTTTGCGATACAAGGCAGTATTACCTTGTTGAGAAGAAAAAATCGATTGGAGATATCCAGGTACTTTGTGGGCGGAACTCTCTGATGGGATGGCTTGTTGTTCTTGCTTGGGTGAGACTGCACCTGTCTGCTGTACCACATGAGTCATTTCATGTGCCAACAACAGTTTCCCATCGGTTGAACCGGGATTATACTTCCCTTGGTTAAAGAAAATATCCTGCCCGTGAGTAAACGCCTGAGCGCCCAACTCCTGATTCATCTGAACCGCTTCACTGCCCGTATGCACCCGTACACCACTAAAGTCAGAACCAAAACGCGGCTCCATAAACCCTCTCACGTCCTCCGATAAAGGAGAACCCCCACCCTTAGACGCATTCAAACGGCTCTCTAAATCTTCAGACGCTTCAGTTCCACCTGCTTGAAATGCCCGTTGCACTAATCCTTGTGTTTGCACCTGCTCAGATAATCGCCTCTGTACAACAGGCGTAATCGACTGTGCCAAAGACTCTCTCTGAATGGGGTTATTATCTTGTGTTAAACGCTGAACTGGAGCTGAATTGTCAGAAGGTGATGACATAGAAACCACTTGAGCCGCCACTCGGTCAGCTTCTTGCTCGTAG
>NZ_JAVJNP010000128.1:0-171753 GCF_040217205.1 Coleofasciculus sp. A1-SPW-01
AAACGCCAGGATGAAACCCAAGCCACCGCCACGGGGAGTCGGTTGGGTATGGGAACTGCGATCGTTGGGGATGTCTAGTAAGTGGTTGCTGAAGCGTCGTTTAATGATATTGGTCAGGAGGATACTCGCCAGTACACTGGCGGCCGCAAGAACAGTTAACATGCTTGTCTATTACACTTCTCACACACACATCTTTTACTATAGAACTCCTTTGCTGTGCATGAGTTCCACTTCTTGCTGTAAGCCAACCTCAAGCGATCGCGGAAAAAAGTCGAGGTCACGTTGAGCCGCATTGTGGGAATAGGCTTTGTCTTCTTGCAAGCGCAGAATTTGTTCCCGTCGCACTGGTGATTTAGTGCCAAGAACTTTCTCGGCGATTGTTGCTGACCAAACTCCAACACGTAGAGGGATGTAGATTGGACGCACAGGTTTGCCAAGCTGTTTTTCAACTATGGCTAGAAGTTCGCGAAATGTGACGATACTACCACCGGAAAGGTCGTAAGTTCCCTGGATAGTTGGGCGTTGTAGGACATGAAGGATAGCCTTGGCTAGGTCATCAGCATGAATCGGTTGAAGAAGGCATTGACCTGAACCAAACACGGGAAAGAAGCCATAGCGATCGCAAAATTTAATCAGCTTATGCAGGTTCTTGTCACGGTGAGAACCGTAAATCATGGTCGGACGCAGGAGACAGTACTGACCGGGATACTGAGTTAACTGCTCTTCTATAGCTTTATAATCCTTGGAATATTGGTTGTATTTTGAATAAATCCCAGTGGTGCCAATGATAATCAAACGAGGGTGCTGTCCAACTCCTTGGAAGCTATTGAGAATAATCGGAATATGTCGGATTGAGGCAATATGAATAATCGTCGCCGGAGAATATTTTTCCAGTAACTGTTCCCAGGTTTTAGTAGCAGCACTATCACCGATAAAAAAATTTAGGTTTAAATCTAGCGCTTCTATAGAGTCGCGATTACTAGTCGGTCGAACTAAACACAAAATTTGGCTATGAAAATCAGCTTTTACTAATTTATGGAGTAATAAACTACCAGTCAAACCTGTTACCCCTGTCAGTAGTAATGGTATGTTATTCACTAATTTTTTTCCTCTCAGTCAAAATCTTTTCATATACCTCAAAGGTTTTCTCATACATATGTTGAAATGTAAACTCTGACTCATATCGTTGGCGTCCCCTCTCACCCATTACTTGGCGTAGTCTAGGTTCTTTTATAAGCTTGGAGAGTCGCTCTCTCAGAATGTCAATATCTCCCCGTGGCACACAATACCCTGTCACGCCATCTACCACAGCTTCATTGACACCACCAACGTTAGAAGCAATTACTGGTAATCCTGCTCGCATTGCCTCAACTATGGAGCGTGGGAAACCTTCCCAATTGGATATGAGGGTAAAAATTTGGGCTTGAGCTAGAATTCCTGCAACATTGTCACAGTATCCTAAAAATTTAACGCGATCAGCAATTTTCATCTGCTCAACATTTTTTTTAACATCCTGTAACTTGGGTCCATCTCCTACCAGGAGTAACTGCACTCCTGACAAGCTAGGAAGTGCTTTAATCAAAGTCAAATGATCTTTTTGCCTATCGAATCGAGCAACCATCACAATTTTTACGGACTCAGACATAGAAAGACTTGCTCTTAACTTAGCTGAAATATCAGGCATTCCATTGTGAATGGTCAAGAGTCGGTGGGTATTCATTCCTACTTTAATTCCAATTTGCCTGTCATATTCGGATACGCAAATAATTTTGTCTGCCCAAGTCTCAACTTGTCGTTCTAGCCATTGATAAACAGTACGACTTGGTTCTGGTACTCCTTCTGTAAATGCCCATCCGTGGACTGTAAAAATACAAGGTTTATTTGTCAGCTTACTCACTAATCGACCCAGGAATCCGGCTTTGCTAGAATGGGTGCTAATGATATCGGGCTGAAATTCATGAATAATCTGCTTCAAATAAAAGACAGTTTTTCCATCTTCTATAAGATTAATTTTTTGTTGCAGAACTTGAACAGCTACTGACTTAATTCCCTTACGTTCTAGTTCCATTGTGTAGGAACCACTTGCTCCGGTGGCGACTACAACTTCGTGTCCTTTCTTGATTAATGATTTGGATAGATCTCTGACATGAATTTGAGCGCCGCCAATAGTATCAGCTCTAGTTATAAAGAATAGTATTTTCATTATTTTTTACGGCAAATCAATTAATATTTAGGTTGGTTTTAAAATAACAGAAAAACCCGATACACAAAGTTCTTCCTCACTTTTATGACGAAATTATTTAGCTAAGTTTGTCCTTAGTGTGGGTAACTTGCTCCAGCGATTCACTTCTACAACTTCAACCTCAAATCTTGCCTGCCGGAATAGCTCTAACATTTGAAAAAACTGGATTCGATTGGTATAAAAACCAGACTTAGCCATAAAGTTTGATTCCCAAATAGATTCAGAAAACCTAAGATTGTTTAATGCTCCCCCAAGATGATCTCTTAAATCTATTTCGTGAGAGCATACACCATCCTTACGAATCACTCGACGCAACTCTTTTAGAAGATCGAGAAATTCTGCACGTCTCACATGTTCAAGTACAGCATTCGACCAGATAAAATCGACAGATCCCTCAGGGAGAGTTTGCAAGGACGACAAACCTGTAGTTAAGTAATGAGCATTACAGTGAGCAAGAATCTCTTCTACGGATTGCACATTTGATAGTGTTGGAACTCGCAATCCCTTTTTGGAGAGAAAGGTTGCCATCGTTTTATAAAATTGGATATCTCTAATCGCATAATCTCCATTGTCAACTAGATAAGATACCGAACCCCCAAAAGCTTGGCTGAGTAGAGCTGAGAAGAGAGAATCTCCTGGTCCGAGTTCCAAGCTAATAAACCCTGGTTTAAGTCTGACCCGCTCAAGATGCCGTTTAAAAACTTCGTAGGCGTAGGTAGGCTGCTCCATTGATCCAAGTTGAATGAGAGACAGTTTTTTCCAGACTTTGTAATCAACTGGCAACTGAGACAGCACCACTTTAGCGGCAATTTTGCTCCACCAAGGCATAAATTTTTTCAGACTCATACTGCCAAATCCAATGAAATGTAATTGAGAAGCTAGATGCGATATTTGAGTAGCTATAGGGGTTTGAAGATAAAATTATGAATATAATCTCGGCTAAGTACATTATCTAGAAATGGCTCTTGATATTTTTCATAGATAAATTTAGATAGAGGAATAAATTGCTTTTTATAGATAAAGCTACCTTCATAGCCGAATTCAAGAATGTTTGAAAATACCTGATTTATCGGTTTATTATCTAAGTGTCGCTGTTCGATTTCAACAATAAGAACAGGCTTGTCTCGAAGGATTGTTTCTCTTGCACCTTCTAACACTTCACTTTCATGACCTTCGACATCAATCTTAATCAAGGAAACATTCTTAAATTGATAATCATCTAGGCGATGAACTAGCACTTCAATATCCTGGTTACCATCAAAATATTCTGATTTTTTAAAACTGGCAACAGAAGTTATAAGTCTGCCACGTATGAGTGGAATATGCAGTATTGTCGAACGATTGTAATTAGATAAAGCAACTGTGTGAATGTTGATATTAGGGGCAAAAGCTTTACTATAAGCGGCGATTCTTTCAGAACACCAAGGTTGGGGTTCAAAAGCTTCTACTACATCACATATTTTGGCAAGAGCGTAACTATAAATTCCATCATTCGCACCGATATCAATGGCACGACCACCGTTTTTTACGAGTTCAGGTAGATGTAAAATCTCGTCTTCAAGTACTCCTTTCATCTTGTAGTAATAGTACTTGACGGGAGGAAGTAACGCTTTTGGACATAAATGAATCAACATATTTTTTCTAACCAAGCTTGAAACATCAAAACATCCCACAAATAAGACTGCCAGTTGCGACTCCCGGATAAATGTTCTGCCCACTTCTGGCGAATTGGCTGGGGGTTGAAAAAACCTTCTTGCCGCAGTCGGTGTTCGTCGAGCAAAGATTCTGCCCAATCTCGTAGTTGACATCGCAACCAAGTATCGATTGGGACAGCAAAGCCCATCTTGGGTCGATCAATGAGGCTCGGTGGCACATACTGATGCAAGACTTGGCGAAGCAGCCACTTGCTTTGGCGATCACGAAGTTTCATTTCTAGAGGGATTTGCCAAGCCAATTCAACAACACGATGATCTAAAAACGGAACACGAGCTTCTAAGCTGACCCCCATACTAGCTCTGTCTACTTTGACTAAGATATCGTCGGGTAAATAGGTCATCGTGTCAAGGTACATCATCTGCTGGGTAAAATCTGGCAAGTTTGCCCAGTTTTGGCGATTAGTTAGAGTTGTCGTCGGTTCTGATGCCCCAAGCACTAAGGCGGTTGGCTCTTTCCAGTGAGACACTAAATTGGTATACATCGCTTCCGGATTTTCCACAGCTAAAACCTCTGCTAACTTGTGCAGTTTATCTCCAGGGTTCTTTTGCTGGAGGGAGGTGGGTAGGAAACGAGCAAGGTTAGTAAAACTTTTGTTCCAGGCTTCAGGCGATCGCGCTATCAATGTTTGAGCTGCTGCTTTTTTCAGACTGTAAGGCATCCAGCCAAACTGCTGCCAAATCTTATGCCCCCAAAAGTAACGATTATAACCACCGAAAAGTTCGTCGCCGCCGTCTCCGGAAAGGCTGACGGTAACGTGCTGTTTGGCTAGTTGAGCAACCAAGAAGGTGGGAATCTGAGAAGAATCAGCAAAGGGTTCGTCGTAGAGTGTGGGCAGTTTAGGAATGACAGTAATCGCTTCTTTAGAAGTGACATAGAGTTCAGTATGGTCAGTTCCCAAATGCTGGGCAACGGCTTTGGCGTCTTGTGCTTCGTTGTAGCTGTCTTCTATGAAACCAATGGAAAATGTTTTGATAGGTTGGCTACTTTGAGCTTGCATAAGTGCTACAACGGTCGAAGAATCAACACCACCAGAGAGGAATGCTCCAAGTGGTACATCGGCAACCATACGTAAGCTGATGGCATTCTGTAGTAGAGCATCCAGTTTGGCGATCGCGTCTGTTTCTGAACCTGTGAAGGGGTCAGTAATGCCAGCTTCTGCCACTGACTTAACCGACCAGTAAGATAGGGGTTCAGCCATAGATGCAGCATTTTGAACTGTCAGTAACGATGCTGGTGGGAGTTTGTAGACACCTTTGTAAATCGAGTAAGGGGCTGGGATATAGTTATGTCGCAGATAAAGGGCAAGGGCATCGCGGTTGATTTCTGGGGTGAAATCTGGATAACTTCTGAGTGCCTTTAATTCTGAGGCAAATAGGAAGGTTTTTCCCACCCATGTGTAGTAGAGCGGTTTTTCTCCCAAGCGATCGCGTCCTAAATGTAACTTCTGCTCTTGCCGATCCCAAAGGGCAAAAGCAAACATTCCATTAAAGCTTTGAACGGCTTTAATTACTTGCCACTCGCTGAAAGCGGCAAGCATCACTTCTGTATCGGAATGACCGCGAAACTTGTATCCCAGTTGCTCTAACTGTCGGCGTAATTCGAGAAAATTGTAAATTTCGCCATTAAATATGATTACGTAACGGCCATCGGCAGATATCATGGGCTGATGACCATCGGGGGAAAGATCTAATATAGCCAGTCGCCGATGTCCCAGAGCAATTCCTGCTTCTGAATTTATCCATGTACCACTATCATTTGGACCGCGATGCAACAGGGTGTTTGACATGTGCCTGACGAGTCGCTCTAGGTCATCTGTCACCAATTGCTTGGACTGATTCCAAAAACCTGTAATACCACACATCTGCTATTTTTTATATCCTAGTTGCACACCAGCAAGGAGAATGGTTGCTAAATGTAATGTTTTCCAATCCGGCGTTTTCCATACCAACAGATGATTGTGACAGTTTATACCAGGGGAAACTATCAAAGTATAAATTGAAAATTTCTAGCTGTTCTTTTTCAGATAGTTCAGATTGATTGAAGTTCGGCCACTCCTTGCCGAATACCTCAACAACTTCAGTGTCGATATTACTTGGCTTCATAATAACCTCCTCATCAGTTTGCTTGATTTACTAAATATTTATAATTCATTCAATTGAGCGAGTAACTTTCCTACAATAGTATCCCAAGAAAATTTTTGTTTCACATACTCTCTAGCTGCTAGTGCCTGATTGACGGACAAGTCAGAACTCTCTAAACTAGATTTTAGTACCCTAGCAATACTTACTGGATTTTCCGGATCGAAATAGCTTGCCCAAGAACCCGCAATTTCCCTAAAAACAGGTAGATTGGAACATACTACTGGAGTGCCTGTAGCTAAAGCTTCTACCACAGGCATACCAAATCCTTCTCTGAGGGAAGGACTAACAAAAATACGGCTACAAGAATATAGGTTTGCTAGTTCACTTTCTGATACTGGTTCAAGAAAATCCACACGATCTTGGAGTTCGAGTTTTCCGATCAAGCTTTCTACTTTAGTTCGATATCCTAAGTCTTTCCCAAGTAAAGCAAGTTTTATAGGAGTACCAATCATAGGTAAAGCTTTAATTAAATTCATGTGATTTTTCCTTCTAATAAATGTAGCAACATAAAGCACGTCATAGTTTTTTATGTAAGATGATTTATCGATCACTTTAGATTGCAAAATAACGTTGGAAATCCCACAGTAGCTCACAATAATGTTTTTAGAATTAAGGTTGCAAAAATCAACAATTTCTTTTTTTGATGTTTCACTTATTGTTAATACATAACCAGAATTTCTCATTTTAGATATTTGCTGGATAAATCCTATATGACGCAGCCATGATTCTCGAGAAGTATAAATATGTGGCACAAACTGTACATGAATATGCTTAGATAATCCAGTAAAAGGGACTGGAAAAAAATCATTGATCACAATTGAACGAGGTAAATTCCAAAGGATATGGTTTAGTTTTTTACTAACATTTAATCTACCCAAAAATCCAGAATTATTGTTGTAGCTAACCTCAATACATGAATCTTTTGCGATCCAATCAGGACGGTTCCCTTTAGGGACTATTAACAATAGTTTAGCAAGATTTTTATTATATACTCTTGACCATACTTCATCAAATATTTTTTTTGTAGCTGTGATTGAATTGTTCCTGTAATACATAGATAAAATTACAATTTTATTTTCCATTTTTTCCACCTAAACCTTTATTGTTAGGGAGCATCCCGTTTTGGACAAAGCATTACCTCAAGTAACGCAATTGCAAGGGTTTCAGCCCCATTCAAAGAGCCAACTTGCCAAATTGGGATGCTCCCTATTGTTAACTATATTATTGGTTTGCATTTTAATTTATTCTCTTTTTTTCGACGTCTAATCAAAACATCAGTCATAGCTAGCGAAAACCATAACATAGGCATCCAATAGTTAGAAATAAATAAATAGTGAAGACAGATAGAAATAAGAGATATCAAAACTAACTGGGCTTCTATAGTTTTAATATAAATCAGTTTAACTATTTTTTTATAAATAAATTTCATAAAGAATAGTAAACCCAAAAAACCTGATGCAATTAATATTTCGCTATAAAATGAGATAAAGCTTGGTTTATCCAAAACAATTCCAGAATACTCCCATCCTTCTGAATAAATTTGGGAAGCTGTTCCCCAGCCAATGCCCCAAGGAGCCGCTAGGAATAAGTTAAACATTTTGAAATAAACTTCAGTTCTTATTCGAGCGGTACTAGCTGTTTGTTGCATTGGGTCAAAAAGAAAAAATTCTAATCTTCTCCCCACCACCTGATGGAAATACAAACGTCCTGCTTCAAAGCTTAGAACAACCATAATAGCCAAACATAGGAATAATAAGATATATAGAAACCACTTTTGCTTAATATTAATTAAACAGACTATAATTATAGCCATGAGGAAAGACGCGACTCCTGCTCCACTACCTAAAAGGAGAAATGAAGGGAGAGCTACCATAGCGTAGTATGCTATCGCTAAAAAGGGTAAATTTTTTAAATAGATAAACGACATCGGTAGAGCTAATTCGTAGAACATAGACATAAAGCCAGCCTCTTCAGCTAAACCGCGAGGTCTGATAAACGTTCCAAAAATTAGTGCATCTGGTGCATCTGGGGGAAAGGAGTAGGGTATAATCGAAGGAACATGGATATTGAAATAGTTAGAAGCTATAAACTCAAAAATCACAAACCCTGATACTATGAATAGGGAAAAAACAAATGCACGACTCAAGCCTTGAAAAGAATCCAGACACTGAAGTAACACTCTCACTACAAAATAAAAGAAGAAAATAGACACAGAAATTGCTGCTAAGTGATTGATGTTTTTTTGCCCAAGATACTGCCAGGAAAAAATCATAGTACCTACACCTAATGCAATTATAACGAAAATATCGATGTCATCCCTAAGCCAAAATATCTTACTGTCTATAAATTTCCCAAATAAAATTAAAAATATTGATGAAATAAATAATAAGGGCAGGGGAAGCAAAGGACTGACGGCAAAGGCACTCAAAAAAGGAATTAAAATGATATAAATCTGAATTAATCTTTGCCAAAGAATTTTTTCTCGCATTTTAAAACTCCCTACAGCACTTTTACTTTGGATTTAAATCCATCTTGCTCCATACCAATATAGATGTGAGAATTTCGCCTATAAATTTTGTATCCTATCTAGTCACAATAAGTTTCTAGAAATTTTGAAATACCTTCTGTAACATTCTTGATGTTCTCCTCTAAGAGACAATCAGGATTTGTGATAGAATCACCTATTTCACCTGGAAATGACTGCGCTATTATTTGGGCTAGGAATTCTATTTGTTGTTCTCCATTAGACTCTTCAGGGATGTTGGTAATATTACTCAGTACTTTAGCTAAAGGTGTTTCATAAGGGTTCATGCCATTGACAGTTAGTAAGGAACCAAAGAACATAGGAACTATGGATATTGCTGGTCTACCGAGTAAAGCAGCTTCGTATAAGGCTGTACCTGACACTGAAATTACTAGGTCAGCGTCAGAAATCAATTGAAAAGTATCAGCACTTGGTTCAATCAAGTCAACTCCTGGAATAGACTTTATCTTATTATAATCAGCTAGAGACCGAGCGCCAATGGCAACCGCATGTTCCTTTACATATAAACGGTGAGTAACAGGTAGTCCTCTCGCTAAAGTTTTAATAAGCTCAATTTGATTAGAAAAGTAACTGCCGAAAACATCAATTGATGCTTCAGGCTGTAGATGGAGTGGATATAAAATAAACGGACGTTTACTGGCTATGTTTTGGGGTTTGACAAAAGGACGAGTGACTTTGATTACTTGAGAGTTCATCACTCTACGCAAACCAAACCTAATTAACTCCGGTAAAGATGGTCTACTCTCATCAAAAACATATTGATGGTTAAATTGTACTCGATCCCCTACATATCTGAGCCGCTTTTTTGTCCTCTCCAAGTCAATTTTCAGCGGATTTAAGCTTTTTTTTAACAGTCTATAATAGCTGGGTTTAGGCTTCTCATTAATGTAACGGGCATAAAATGATCTAGCTTCTTGGTAGTCTTCACTATTGGCATTTCTTACTCTAGCGATTTTCGATTGGACAAAGCTGGGGAAAAAAGCAAAGCGTCCATTGGGAATTCTTACTGGATCGATCGAAAAATTGAGTAATTTTAGTTTTTGCGAAATCTGATAAGTCAATAATTCTATCGCTAATGAACGTTCTGAGAAAATGATATCAATTTGATGAGAAATCAAAAAAATTTCAATCGGGTTGTGAATAACCGCTAAATATTTAAGACTATATTCAGGGGGCTTTTTGGATAATAAGCGATCCATTAAAACAATATTATGAGTAAGGAGTCCACTACATTGTTCCAACTGTGCCAATGCCTGTACATTTTCTTTATTTAAAGGTTGACCTTTAGTCCACTCCTCTCCATGTACTGTGATGTCGAGAATTTTCTCTGATTCTGTTCCCTGTGCAATCAACCAGTTTCCCCATCGTTTACTAGGTGTAATCCAGTAAACTTGATGTCCATTTTTTTCCAAACCCTGAACTAGAGCATGAAAAAATACGGTCTTAAATGAGTTGGCAATAAAGACGATTTTCATATAATTCTTGTTTTATAATCTGCTAATAGCTTTATGTTACCGATGGTAAGCATTGCGAGCAGAGTAGCACCCGCAGCACCTATCTGACCAAATTTGGGAACTAGAATTATGTTTGCTAATAATGATACCACTAAACCTGTCAAATTGCTTGAAATAATTGCCCAATCAAGTCTCCTTGCGTACAATGAGTAGTGCGGAATTCCCGTTAGGACTGTTACCATAACAGATAAAAGCAAGATCCAATAAACAGGTAAATAAGTGGCATAGACTGCTTTTTGGGTTAAACTGATGACTGGATAAATCAGCAAAGCTGCACTAAGAGATAAGAGTAAACTAGCTCCTAATACTGCTTTCGTAAACTTTTTCTTTAGTTGTTTATAGTCTTGCCAACGTTTTTGCTGGTAGGCAGCTACAACTTTAGGATATAATATCATTGTTATGCCAGTGTCTATGAAAATTTGCAAAACGAAAGCTATGCTGGCGTAGAAAGTATATATTCCTACATATTCTTCTCCCCAGTAATGTTGTAATGCGTAGCGGTCAATCGTCATAATTCCTCGGAGAGCAAGAGTTCCTACTAGTAGAGGTAGAGAAACCCTTATTCCTGTTTTGATCCAGATCCAGTCAATTGGAGTTTTGAAAGCTTTTGTCCAATTCAGGCTTTGCCAATGATAAAGAGTAAAAATTAGGCTGGTTATATTACCAAGTGACCAGAGAAAAAATAAAGTTCTCAAGTTTCCTTGAGCTGGAATATTAGTTATGAGCAGAATAAATATATAAGTCCATAAGCCACCCCTAAAAAAATGAGCAACCACGGCAACTAAAGGTTTTGATAGAACTACCAAAATTCGATGGCTTTCCTGACAAAGGTGTTCTAATATTAGTAATAAATAAAACCAGAAAAAGTATTGCCAAGGTAAAAACCCTAACAAGAAAACAGAAATAACTAGGGGAGAAACTAAAAAATAGGCGATGGTGTGAAAAACAAATTGATCTCGAATTAATACAGTCCAATCGCTTGGGTTATGAGCTAAAATTTCGCGAGTGTTGAAACTATAAAAATCTATACCAACCAAGTATAAAAAAAATCCAATTGTAGCTGTTGTTAAACCATATAAACCAAGTTCATAAGTTGTAAATGATCGAGCTAAATATAATATTAGTATAAACTTACTAAGTAGCGTCAATCCCCGAATTGCACTACTTGACAAAGCAGATTTAAACATTAACTTTTTTCCACTATAAGTTAAGCACAATTGTTATTTTAGCGGAACATTTATCGTGAATTTTTCCTATTACTTTAAAATAACTCCCAACTCACTGGGGTTCCTTTTTTCACGTTACGCTGGATCGCCTTACCTAAAATTTCAGTGTAGTACTTAGGAGCCAAACCAAAACCAGGACGTACTATTCTAAGGTTATTTGGAGTAAACACATCTCCGATTTTCATATCTTGGGATATATAGAGCGATCGCCTAAATTTCAATGACTCCTTTTCAGCTACTGTCGAACCATACTGTATCCTCCCTAGTGATTGCCAAGCTCTTTCAGACTCTATCACGAGTTGCTGCATTTCTTCCGGTTCCATTGAAAACGCTGAATCTACACCTCCATCAGCTCGACTGAGGGTAAAATGCTTTTCAATCACTGTAGCACCCAAAGCAACGCTCGCAACGGCGACACCAATTCCCATGGTGTGGTCAGATAAACCCACTTGTACACAAAACAGTTCCCGCAAATGGGGAATTGTCAGCAAATTTGTATCCTCTGGCGTGGCTGGATAGGTGCTAGTGCATTTTAGCAGCACTAAGTTTTTACACCCAGCCTCCCTTGCTGTCCGGACTGTCTCATCTAACTCTGCTATCGTTGCCATGCCAGTAGAAATTATCATAGGCTTGCCCGTACTGGCAACCTTCCGAATCAGGGGTAGATCCGTATTTTCAAAGGAGGCTATCTTATAACAAGGTACGTCTAGGGATTCGAGGAAATCGACGGCTGTAGCATCAAAGGGAGTACTCAAGCCAATGATTCCTAGTTCCCGACAACAGTCAAAAATCGGTTTGTGCCATGCCCAAGGAGTGTAAGCCTGCTGGTATAGCTGATAGAGAGAGTTACCGTGCCATAGACTGTTAGGATCATCAATATAAAACTCGCCCTCATTGATGTCCAAGGTCATTGTATCAGCCGTGTAGGTCTGGAGTTTGAGAGCATGCACTCCAGCCTTGGCTGCTGCTTCAACAATTTCTAGAGAGCGATCTAAAGAGTGATTGTGATTGCTGGACATTTCAGCAATCACAAAAGGAGGATGATCAATGCTTATCTTTCTATCAAATATATTGAGTTCCTGCATTCTTTCTCAGATAATTCAATGATACTCATTATCAAGTGTGACATTGACCTAGCTTATAATACTAAACTAAAAAGCATTTGTTAATTTTATTTTTTTATTTAAATTTAACATAATATAGAGCTAGATTACCCATTGCAGTTTTATTGCCAAGCTTGTTAAAACGTGCTTTTTCAAAGGCTTTGATTGAAGTTTCATTGTTGGGCTTAATCAAGGCATATACCGATGGTATTGATGTATGGCGAAAAAGCTCCTTAACTGCTATATCTATGATACGGCTACCATAGCCTGATCCACGTTTCTCTTTATCTAGACTAATACTAATCTCTGCCTCATTTCCATTCCGCCTCTCGAAACGTACTTGCCCTATTGCTCTGTCTTCGTAATCGAAAACAATAAAAATATAACAGTTCGAGTCATGGAGCTTATTCGCAAACCATTGTAGATGTTGTTCCCAAGGTATGGGATCTGAGGAAAACGAAGCAGATCTTACTTCTGGATCGTTTGCCCACTCCCACAGCAATTTACAATCCTCTTGGCGTATTGGTCTTAATCGCAGGGGTTGGTCTTGCAAATGCATCAATACTCTCGCAGTTCCTTCACCATCTATTAATTCCCGTCCATGTCTAGCCATTTCTGCTCGAATTCCAGATGAAACTAATAATTGCTTCATCGCCTGGGCTATTTCAGCCACAGAAACATACTCATGCCATCCTAAATTGACAGCTACTCCCATATCACCCAATTTTTCAGCGATCGCTCGTTGGTTATCGGCTAGAACTAGAACTAGGCTAGGCAAACCCATAAAAGCCAGTTCCCAGGTCGTAGAGCCGCCTGCGCTAATGGCTACATCAGCCCAAGCAATCAACTCAGGCATATTTGTTACGTTCCTCTCTAAGGATATAGGAAACGGTGACGCATCCACAGCCGCTTGCAACTTCTCGTAGTGAGGATTACTCCCTCCCACCACCACAACTGCTTCTAGGTCTGGCACGTCCACTCGCTGTAATCCCTGAATCACTTTGAGAGTAACATTGTCAGGGTCACTACCGCCTAATGTTACCAGAACTTTCCGAGCCACTGGCAAAATTTTTCGCGTCCATTCTTGCCACTGGCAAAACTCCCCTCGTAAAAGGGCATAGCGCGTACCTAACAATAACTGAGTATCAGGCGCTCGGTTCGGGTACAAACCTTCATGGGCGTAGATATTCTGATTCAAGACAAGATCAGCCCAATAGAGCTGTGCATGTCCGTAATCGTCAATAAACAGTAGGCGTAATCCGCAGTTTTTGATTATTCGCTGGTACTCAGCACCGAAGTGATAGCCATCTACCACAACCCAGGTTGCTCCCAATTGCCGTGCTAGATTCGCTGTTTTTATAGCATCTTCAGCACTTCCTGGCTCAACTGACAGGTGGACAACATTCATCCCCTCCGACACCAACCGATCCTCAATTGGCGTGGCTTGAGTAGCGATCGCGAAAATAGCTCGCCCACCAATATTCTGCCAAGCTTGAGCTAGAGCCATGCAACGCATCAGATGACCCGTGCCTATCTTAATCGAAGCGTCTACCCGAACTAGCAAATTCATGTACGATCAGTCTTCTCTAGTAAAAACCAATTTATATCATCCTGGGGAAATTGATTATCGCGATGATAGATGAATCCGTAATCTACAAGTTGTAAATTATTAAAACGCTCCAGCATCTCGCCAGCAAAATCACGCTTAAACAATTTGTCTTGATAACCACGATAGTTTACTTCTACAGGAGTTGGACTGTAATATTCAGCTAGGCAGATATAGCGACAGCTAGTTTTGTAAAGCAAATCATAGGCTTTAGACAATTTGTCTGGATTAACATGAATCAAAAATCCCTTACTTAAAACAAAATCCCGTCTATAATCTGGTATAAATTCTAAAGCTGATTGATGATAAACCTTGATTTGTTCAAGTTTATTAAGTTCATCGATGGCTTTTTCATTGATTTCTATCGCTGATAGTTCTACTTCAGGAATTAGCTGTTTAATCGCCAACAAATTAATACCTATGTTTGCGCCAAACTCAATAACTGAGTCAACTCTATTGGTACGAGCAATTATTTTTCCTAATAAAACTATATTGTTGGCTAAATAAGTTTTTTCTTGATTTCTGGTGATGTATTCATCACCAAATTTTCCCGCCCAGAATTTTTCCTGTTCAGTCTGAAAGCCTTCAATACTTATTCTTGTTTTATTTTTGTTATTCTTCATTGGCTATTTTTTCTGTTTGACATGGGCATTTATTTTGAGCAATTCAGGTCTCTCATCTAGCAATTCCAGCACAGTATCGGTCGTAAAAATATCACCTTCTCCGTACAAACAAGTGTATATTTCTTCAATTAGCTGCCAATCCTCTTGAGTATCTAACGTCCAGCGGTAGGCTGATAAATCTTCATCGGCTGTTTGATTATGTAAAGCAAATAATTCAGGATGTTCGTGGATGTAAGGTGTGACATGTTCACGTTCGTAGGCGAGATGAGCTTCCTGAAAAGCCCGCTCTAAGGCTGCAAACGTAAAAACCTCAGCATCTAAACCACGGGGGTAGCTTCGATTTAAGGTATTACTCAGATAGTCTATAGTCAGCCCCTGAGCAGATTCAAATTTGAAATAATCCAACATTTGTGTCAGCACCCCTGAGTCAAAGAGGGGACAATCCGAAGTAACCCTCACAACTACATCAGCGTTATATTCCTTAGCAGCTAAATAGTAGCGCTCTAATACATCCTCTTCACTGCCCCGAAACCACTTTGCCCCATAGTTTTCCGTTTCTGCAACAATCACATCGTCGGCTGGGGAAGTCGTGGTTGCCACAACCACCTCATCGACTAAGGGACAAGCTTGAACTCGCTGGATCACGTATGCCAAAACCGTCTTCCCACATAGCAGTTTCATCACCTTTCCTGGTAAGCGAGTAGAACCCATACGCGCTTGAATAATGGCAACTATTTTCATGGCAATCGCAAAATATCTTGCAGTTTGGTCACGACTCGGTCTTGCTCTTCCACCGTTAAACCATAATAAAGAGGCAAGCTAATTGCTTTCTGGTAATAGCATTCCGCTTGCGGAAAATCCCCCCAGGCAAAGCCTAATTGCTGATAATAAGGATGTGTATGAACTGGAATATAGTGTAGATTTACACCAATGCCTACTTGACGAAGTTCCTCAAATACCTGCCCGTGAGTTTTACTGATTTTATCTAGCTTTAACCGAACCACATACAGATGCCAGCTTGAATCGGTATCTGGATGTTGCCATGGCAGTATTAATGGCAAATCTTGAAGCAACTGATTGTAACGATTAGCCAGAAAGCGACGACGTTCGACAAACTCATCTAACCGCTGTAACTGACTCGCCCCCAGTGCTGCTTGAATATCGGTCATTCGATAGTTAAACCCTAATTCTAACTGCTGATAATACCAAGAACCGTGCGACTCTCCTTTCATCAAGTTAGAATTGCGGGTAATACCATGAGTCCGCAGTCGAATCAGCTTTTCATACAAATCTTTTCGATTCGTTATTATCATACCGCCCTCACCTGTGGTAACAATCTTGACTGGATGAAAGCTAAATACTGTCATATCCGAAAACTGACACGAACCAATGGGTTGTTCTTGATAACGTCCTCCGATTCCATGAGCTGCATCCTCGATAATTTTAAACCCATAACGCTGTGACAGTTCAGCCATCCTCGCCATCTCACAAGATTGTCCGGCAAAATGAACGGGTACTATCACCTTTGGTAGGCATCCCTGCTGATCTGCCCAAGCCAGTTTACCCTCTAATTCATCCACACTCAAGTTATAAGTGCGCGGGTCAATATCCACAAAATCAACATCAGCGCCGCAGTACAAGCCACAGTTAGCAGATGCCACAAACGTATTTGGTGAAGTCCAAAGACTATCCCCTTTGCCCAAACCCACGGCTAAACAAGCGATATGCAAGGCTGCTGTAGCACTGGAAACAGCAACAGCATATTTCGCGCCACAGTAGTTAGCCACAGCCTGCTCAAACCGCTCTATTGCTGGACCCTGAGTGATCCAGTCCGATTTCAAGACTACCACAACCGCATCAATATCCGACTGATTGATATCCTGTCGCCCGTAAGGAATCCACTGATTCATTGTTTGAGTATGTCCAATAGCTGATTCGTTGTGAGCCATTCCGTATTTGTGTCAGATCTATACTCAAACTCATCCGGAACCAGCCATCCCTTTTCCCCCAAACTGTTACAAGTAAAATCAAAGTCTTGTACAAATCCTGTTGAAGGCATAACGACATAATGATCGGCAAACTCCAACGTCAAGGACGCCGTTTCAGATGGACACATCACTTCATGTAGTTTTTCCCCGGGTCGAATCCCAATAATCTTCATCGGCATTCCGGGTGCTAGTGCTTCAGCCAAGTCAGTAATTTTCATCGAAGGAATCTTGGGGACAAATATTTCTCCGCCTTGCATTCGTTCAAAACTTTTGAGAACAAGATCCACACCTTGCTGAAGTGTAATCCAAAAACGAGTCATTCGGGGATCAGTAATGGGTAATTCCGTTGCTCCTTCCTGAATCAGTTTTTGGAAGAATGGTACAACAGAACCCCTCGAACCCACTACATTGCCATAACGTACTACCGAAAATCGCGTTCTCAGCGAACCAACAATGTTATTAGCCGCGACAAATAACTTATCCGCTGCTAGCTTAGTTGCCCCATAGAGATTAATCGGATTCACGGCTTTGTCCGTTGATAAAGCAATCACCTTCTCAACTTCCTGTTCTAAGGCAACGTCTATCACATTATTCGCCCCGTGAATGTTAGTCTTAATACATTCCATCGGATTGAACTCAGCGATAGGAATATGCTTGAGAGCAGCAGCATGAATTACATAATCCACACCCCGCATCGCTAGGTGTAGACGGTCGCGATCGCGTACATCACCGATAAAATAGCGCATTACAGGTGAGTTAAATTCTTGCGCCATTTCATATTGTTTTAACTCATCTCGCGAATATACAATAATTTTCTGGGGATTAAATCTTTCTAATAGACTTTGAACACATTTTTTCCCAAAAGAACCCGTACCACCTGTAATTAAAATTGTCTTATTGTGAAACATTACTTTTTCAATTTCAATCCAGAGTTAAACTCAAAACTGCTGACCAGTCACAAAACGGTAAAACTGTTGGAGAATCATTACGACAAAATCAACGAGATTGAGGTCAAATCCAACTATAACACCCAAACCCAGCAGATTGACATCACCGTGCGATCGCCCGATACCCGTTTTATCGCTCAAGCCACCTCCTAAGTCTCTAACCTGCTCCAGCAGCAGTTTCCAGCCCCATTAGGTCACGCGATCGCGAATAGTCTATTCCGCATCGAGCTGGAAATCAACCAGCCGCAACCGGTTCTCCAACAGTTAGACCAACCAATTGCTCAAGTTCGCCACTCCAATAGCATCGATCCTCAACGGATTAGAACCGCTCCCTAGTACAAATAGTAGTATAGGACGAGATCGCCAGTTTTTCTCCAGCCAGTAGGGGAGGAACGGGCAACCCGACAAATTGAGGGGAACGGAGTTTTCATTAGTGCAAGGGGGTCGCCCCTACCTGACCCCAGGTGTTTTGGCTCATCCCTAACGGGTGCGATCGCGTCCGGGGGAAACTCCTATCTGACCAAATTTCATCCTTGTTCGTTTCCCCTTGCCCATACTACGGGCAAATCCATTAATTTTCTTGAGGAACCCGAATCTTTTGTTAACCCGGAATCAATGGTAACTTGGTGGGTTACGGCGGATTTATTATTGAATGGTTCATTTCCTCAATTTAATACCGCCTAACCCACCCTACGGGTCTGGGGAAATATGTATCTTTTTGTAAACAGAACACAACAGTTGCAATTGCCCAATTTGGGCTAAAGCGATTAGGGGACTAGCATTAGAAACCACAATCATTGTTCAGTTGTATTCAATAGGGTTTCTAGGAGATTTACCTCAGCCACTAAATCCTCTGGAGTTTGATTAAAATAAGGAACCTTATATCGGCTCAAAAGCTGAATAAAATCCCATTTAGAGACCCCTGACAATTCTCCACCTTTACCTGAATAAATCCTCCCTTTTTGAAATAAATCAATGGCAATCAATTCTCGGATACGCTTTTCTAAGTCAGTTTCCGAGACATCAAGTACCCCAAGTAAATCATGGGGTAAATTTAAACGAACCATTAATTCGTCCATGTTTAAATCTTGATTATTTGCGCTCAAATTTTAATCGACGGTGGCAACATAAATCTACACTACCAGTTTCTCCACCTAATCGCCACAGATTGTAACAGCTGACGCTCTAGACAATTGTGCCACAAATGCCTGATGCTCTGGAGAACCCAATCTCTCCTGTAGCACAGTCAGAACTCGCGACATCTCTCCCTGCAACAGTGCCTGTATATCCAAATTCCGCTTTTTTAAGATCAGACATGACCCCATTAAAATGATAACTTGGTGGGTTACGGCGGATTTATTATTGAACGGTTCATTGCCTAAATTTAATGCCGCCTAACCCACCCTACGGGTCACGGTTGATCGGGGTCTATAGGACGGCACATTTTTCCATGATATAGAACAATGGCTCTCATTCTTGTAGTGCGTTAAGCGAAGCCATGCCGCAGGCTTTGCATCTTGCTCGCTACCCAATCTTGCTCGCTACCCAATCTTGCTCGCTACCCAATCTTGCTCGCTACCCAATCTTGCTCGCTACCCAATCTTGCTCGCTACCCAATCTTGCTCGCTACCCAATCCCAATTTAAATGTGCGATCGCGTGGGGGAGGCTCCAATCAAATAAATCCGGCTAGTTCTTTGATTTTAATCTGGAATCAATGATAACTTGGTGGGTTACGGCGGATATATCCTTGAACGGTTTATTTCCTCAATTTAATACCGCCTAACCCATCCTACGGGTCATGCTTGATTTGGTTTTATAGGACGGCACATTTTTCCACTCTATAAAATTACCTAAAAATTGACGCCCCAACCCATTCTGGCACGGCTGCAAAAACTTCAAGCCGTTATTGAATTGTAATGCCTAAGTCGGGTTTAAGATTTTCAAGGGTAAATTAACTGTAGGGCATACAACCTAATTTGATGTACCTGAGTTAGGTAAAATGAGGGTCATGGCGCTATCAATAATCCTGTTGCGGTCAATCATGTTCCCTAAGGTTTCTGGAGCATAAAGTCCTTCAGCGACTTCAAGAGATGCGCCATTGAGGGCTTGTTCATAGGCTTCTTCTAGGGCGAGGCGCAATTCCTCCGGTTTAAGATAATAACCGCCTGCTTTGCGTCGTTTATTTTTGCTCTGTATCTCTAGGGCTGAATTCCGAATAGAGACATCCCAAGAGCGGGTGGTGCGGTTTTCAGCTTGTTGTTTGATTAAATGGAGAAGTAGAATTTTGGCGTAGCTGCGAATATTATTGATTTTGTCGTCTCTGCTCATTTCCTCCAATTCTTCAACAATGACCAATGCCCCAGAAATATCACCTTTGAGGAGTAAACCTTTCAACTCTAGTAGTTCTTCCATTGGCTTGCCTAATCTAGATTTGATGGATTAACCTTACGCCTGGAAACCTTAGGGACGCAAAGGATGGTGTCCGATTTAATACTTAGAACTCGCGACATCTCTCCCCGCAAAAGTGCCTGCACATCCAACCGTAACCCTGGCAAAAAGGGACTACTCAACATCCCCAACGAATCCGCTTGCTGCTGTCGATACTCCCCCTGCTCCAAAATGTACCAGCGAAACTCTCTACCCTGCACCAACCACACTAAATACTCTCGCACCCCATTGCGCCGATAAGCCCGTAACTTATCATGGAGATCATAAGACGCACTACTGGCGGCAATTTCAACAATTAGCTCTGGCGCTCCTTCAACATAATCATCCTCACTAATTCGCGATCGCCTCCCACTCTCTTCATCTAGCCGCAGCAACGCATCCGGCTGCGGTTCATTATCTAAATCCAGGCGTACCGTCGCATTATCAGCTACCTCAACCCCTGGTGTAGCCGCCGCATAAACTTCCAGCCAAGTAATAATTTTGCCATGGGGTTTGCCATGTCGGTTGTAGCGTAGAGGTGATGGCACGTAAACGACTCCTTCAATTAACTCCGCTTTTTTAAGATCACTCATCAGATTATAGCGCCGCTCAAACTCAGCACGACTCAAGCGATCGCCATTCTCTAAAGTAGGAATTAATTGTTGGTCAAGACTAGCCGGATTCATTTTCCCTCCCGTAAGCGTCACACCTTCAGGATATCTTGGTCGCACCAATCAATCCTCTTCTCCAGCCAGTCGTTTAGCCACTTCTATGACTTGATCCGAAAGCCAATATCCCCGCTCTCTCATATCTGTCAAAAGCACTCCCACGTTCTCAATTGCTCCTTTTTCTTTCAGGCGTAGTAAAACTCCTATCGATCCTGTCGTGGTCAAACCCAGTTGTTGTGCTACCCGTCTGCCCGCACGATCATCTAACACTAACACAATGTCTTCTGTAAAGGTTGCCGCCAGAGCGATCGCTAGTTTCTCCCCTTCATCCAAACCAGCAATGGCTATTTCGACAGCTCGGTCAATCTCCCTTACCTCTGTTACCCGAATAAAATCAGTAAGAGCTTGCTCAATCTGCTCCGATTCGGCTCCAAATTTCGCCAATAATTCTCGGTAAACGGTAGGGGGAATAAATACTTCTGGAGCCAGATCTTTGAGTAAAACCAATTTTCCAATTTTGGCTAAGGCAATAATCGGACCTGTATTGACAACAAGTTTCATAGTTAGCTGGCGTTCCTAAGCCGTTCTAAATCCTGTTCCAGTTCTAATTCAAGCTCTTCTGGTGGATAATTAAAAACACTGACTCGATATCGGCTGCAAGTCTCAAAAAAATCGAGTCTTGACATTCCCGCTAACTCAGCCGCTTTTCCCGCCGAAACCTTTCCCAGTTCAAACATTTTCAGGGCAGCCATTAAACGGATATGCTGCTCCATCTCATCCTTAGTCATTTGCACAGCATTTTCAAATCCGGCTGGGTATTTGATTTTTAGCTCTTCCATTTTCGTGTTCGTTCCCCTCTTTCCTCGACTATCTATTTGGATTTCCACAATCAGCGGGCGACTCCTATTTCTCCTCCCCATTATCACAGTATTTACGAAAACTAACGACAATCCGGCAGAAACTCTTGAGCCAAAATCTCTTCTATCTCAAAAGGACAGGATAAGGGAAATGTCGTCTCAGGAAGACCCGTTTCTCTACAGGCATCTCGCACAGCTTTCGGATACACCCTTGCCAATCCCTGCTCCAACTCGCTTCTTAAACTAGGACTATCTAGCAATAGGGTTTCAATTTCATCACGCTGATGATCAATCGTCACTAGCCAAGTTTTGCTTTGTTTGTCGGGTTGATATTGCCACTTGAGCAGGTGCATGACTAAAACCTGTAAGCGGCTGCGAAGTTGACGGAGGTCACACTTGCCCATACTTTCTAACTCTTCAGCAATATGCTCCACATCAATTTCGGACAAACAGCCTCGCCGCAGTAATTTTACATTTTTACGAATCCAAGCATAGAAGTCCAGATCGTATTCAGCCTCTAGATTCATCGTTCTCATGCTCCAATCAATATAAATCTATTTTCTAGCCGTCGTCTAATCGGCACAATTCAAATTATCGATCAGGCTGTATAAAATACTATTTTAGCTGGTATAAATCCGGCTGGGTATTTGATTTCCCTCTGGAATCAATGATAATTTGGTGGGTGACGGCGGATTTATTATTGAACGGTTCATTTGCTAAATTTAATACCGCCTAACCCACCCTACGGGTCACGGTTGATTGGGGTCTATAGGACGGTACATTTTCCCATGATATAGATAGAATAATGGCTCTCAGCCTTGTAGTGCGAGCATCTTGCTCGCTACCCAATCTTGCTCGCTACCCATTCCCAATTTAAATACGTGACAGCTTACACTCTTGTTGACAATTATCGCCATCCCCTCTCTTGCAACAGGGTAGCTGCCCAAGCGGCGTCATCCGCCTTGAGAGGGGGTACAGGTTCACTCCCATAATCCACGGCTAAGTCAAAGCTGGCTCTGTCATAGACTTGGGTGAATAACTCCTGTAAATCCACAATGGGTTCCACATCGTTTGACGTTAAAGGTAGTGGAAAAACTGGAATTTTCTCACGAACCCCAAACCTATACAACTGAGCTAGAGGTCGTTTGTCGCTACGACTGATTAAGATATTATAATCACCAGGCGGTCTTTCTCCCAAAATCAGCATCGGCTTTCCCCCCCTAAGCAAATCAATTTCGACTAAATGAGTAAAACTGCCTAAAACCTCCAGGCGCTTGCGAGAATAAGCTTGACGTCCCACACCCGCACGCTTATTGTTCGGGGACAGGATTTCTATAGCTGTCACCACCGCCCCCGTTCCAATTTCTCGAATTTCTAAATAACTCTCCCTGACTTCTTCCGGCATCGGTATTCTAACCGTTACAGGTTCATTTTGAGTTAATACGATCGCCGTTGATGAAGTTGTTGATGAATTCTGATTTGGGGTTGAACGTCTAGACACAACAGCCACATCGGGAAGCCCGACTAACGCGGCGTCTGACAGATCAGTGTAGGTTCGTTTTTCGACAGCGACTCGGTATTTAGGGCGCAGTTGCGGACCCAAAAAATCGGCTAGGTTCACGATTAACCGACTATGAACCTCCGCCCATAATTCGGAATGTTCTAAATAAGGGTCCATACCCGGAAAGGGAGAAGGCATCTGAATTACCTCAACGTAGTGGCGTGGCACACTTAAAATGGTGAATTAGAATTGTAGGGGCGCACGGCGTGCGCCCAATTTAACCGTCAAATCTATTCCACAATTTTAGCTGTGTCAGTCCACTACAGGTCACGCTTGATTTGGGCATACAACCTAATTTGATGTACCTGAGTTAGGTAAAATGAGGGTCATGGCGCTATCAATAATCCTGCTGCGGTCAATCATGTTCCCTAAGGTTTCTGGAGCATAAAGTCCTTCAGCGACTTCGAGAGATGCTTCCTTTAAAGGCATACCTTTTCCTTTTTTGTCTAGTGCGATCGCGTCCGGGGGAGGTTAGGCGGCTGAAAAATCGCGCCAAGCCGCCCAGTGAGACATGTAGCGTAGAGGCGATGGCACGTAAACGACTCCTTCGATTAATTCCGCTTTTTTCAGATCAGGCATCAGATTATAGCGTCGCTCAAATTCAGCACGACTCAAGCGATCGCCATTCTCTAAAGCCGGAATCAATTGTTGGTCAAGACTAGCCGAATTCATGATTCCTCCAGTAAGCGTCACCTTTAGGGTTTCTTGGTCACCAACCAATCCTTTTCACGAAGTAGGGCTAGGTTCATGAACCTTCTATCTCCATCTGAGAATTCGGCCAAAAGTCTTCGCACATCACCTGCTCGAAGGAAAACGGACAAACGTCAGGAAACTGTTCATCGGGTAAATCCGTTTCCGCGATCGCCAAATCCCTGGCTTCAAGCCAACTTTCCTCCATCGCTTCATCTAAGCGGGATTTCAACCCTGGATTACGCCGTAGCAGCTTGGCAATCGCCGTTCTTTGCACCCGAATCGTCGCTCGCCAACTGTTCGTTTGTTTCCAATATTGAACTTGCCACTTCAACAAGTGAGCGATCAACTGAATCAATCGAGATTCTAGTTGATCGTAGTGACGATTCCCCAAGTCTTCTAACTCCTCAACCAGATGACCCAAATCCAACTGCTCAAACCTACCCTGACGGAGTAAATTCGCTTGATTGAATGCCCAACTATAAAAATCCCGTTCATAAAGGGCTTCTCCTGCCATTTTATCCTCCCTATTATCACAGTAGTTAAGAAAACTCATCCCCTCTCCCCTGGTGGGAGAGGGGCTGGGGGAGAAGGGGTTTCACCTTAAGTTGACACCACCATTTTAGCTGGATCACACCAGTAGAACCCATATCCCTACCCGATCAACAATGACACCAGGGTTGCTGATTTTCCCTTGCCAGTCTAGAAAAGTTGATTGATATCAGCTATTGAATTCACTCTCATGACGCTACAGCTCGACGCTGTATGCTAATGGTAATCATGCTCGCTCGGTGTAGGAGGACTATGGAATTGACGCAAAATACAGAACTGAGAACGATTGAGGATGAAGATGAAATTTCCTTACTGGATATTATTCAATTTTTCCGCCGCAACTGGACGTTTATGGCATGGGGAACACTGGGACTCTCAGCCGTCGCGATCGCGCTCTCCCTGCTGATGCCCAAACAATACCAGAAACAGCTCACCCTGTCAGTCACCCCGGTTCCCATTTCCGTAGCAGGTATTCCTGGTGTTGATATCCAGCAAGCCAGTAACAAAACGGTGAAACTGTTAGAGAATTATTACGACAAAATTGATGAAACTGATGTCAAGCCCACTTATAACACCGAAACCCAGCAGATCGACATCACCATGCGATCGCCCGATACGGGTTTCTTGGCTGAAGCGGGTTCTCAAGTCTCTACCCTGCTCCAGCAGGAGTTTCAAGATACATTAGGTAAAGCGATCGCCAATAGTCTCTTCAGCACCGAGCTGGAAATCACCAAACAGCAACAAGTTCTCGAACAGCTCGAACAACAAATTGCTCAAGTTCGTGACTCCAATGGTATTGATCCCGAACGGATTAGAACGACTCTCAGGCTGGAGGCGCTAGAGACACAACGGGCAGAAGTTGTGGCTCGCATTGCTAGCCTAGAATTTGACAAACAGTATCTCGAACCTGCCCAAGAGAATCTAGCAGAGTTTACAGCTCAAGTTATTTCGATCCAACTCTTAAGCGAATCCAAAGTTGAACCAACACGCTCCCTAGTACAAATCGCCGTACTGGCTGCGATCGCTAGTTTCATGGTTGCCATCCTGGCTGCGATTATCCGCGATCAAGCCAGACGCCTCAAGGATGAGTTATCCCAGAAAAAGTAGCTACGCTTAGGGAACTAAAGTTCCCACTACGAACCTTTTGTGCAACTGATAGGCTTATCTGTGGGGAACAAAAGTGATCCTAGCCAGGACGTTAAAGCCAATGTATCATACCTTGTTGCAGCCAGTATCGCCTTAGAGGTGCCGTTCATGCCCCAAAAAAGGCTCTTTCCTTCCGCATATCGATTGGGACAACTCGGACTCGATGGATTTGTAGCTTGGTCAGCTTTTAGCCTTGCTTTTTGGTTCCGCTTTGATGGTCATATTCCCGCTTCTCACCAAACCATGGCTTGGATGCTTCCCCTCTTGGCGATTCCAGGGCGTCTGCTGTTTCACGCCACGTTTGGTCTGTACAGGCAAGTCTGGCGTCTGTTTGGACTTAAAGATGCCACCACCCTTTGCCAGTCCATCACCCTCTATTCGTTACTAATTCTAGTCATCACTCGCTTACTGATTCCCCGTTTTACCTCCTTTTCGGGAATTCCCTTGGGTGTGGCTGTGATTGATTGGAGTTTTTGTGTAATGGGGATGATCGCCCTGCGCTACGCCCGTCGTCGGTTTGTCCGTTACCATCCACGCGATCGCACGGCTTCACCCAAAGATCCCCAGCGGGTACTATTAGTCGGTGCGGGGCGGGCAGGATCACAAATTGCCCAGGAAGTCAACCAAAATCGCCAGCTTAATCTGGAAATTCTCGGCTTTCTGGATGATGATCCCACGAAGATAGGACGTAAAGTGGAAGGTATACCCGTTCTCGGTATGACATCCCAACTTGTACCCATTGCCAAACGCCTCAACGCCGATGAAGTGATAATTTCTATGCCCTCGGCTAAGGCGTCCCAAATCCGCAAATTGGTGGAACTTGCCCAAGGTAGCGCCCTGAAGCTGAAAGTGTTACCGGGACAAGCCGAACTGTTGTGCGATCGCTCCCTGACTCCCCAAGCTAGACCCATCCAAATCCAGGATATCCTGGGACGTCCGGAGATTAAACTGGACTTTGCCGATGAATTTAATCAGCAATTTCCCTCCGCGCGATCGCAAGTCTATCAGCGCACGGTTTTGGTTACGGGTGCAGGCGGTACGATTGGCTCAGAAATCTGTCGCCAGCTTGCCCGTCTGGAACCCCAACACCTCCTATTACTGGGACGCGGGGAAAATAGTATTTTCAATATTGAACAAGAACTACGCCGCGACTTCCCCAACCTGAAGGCGACACCAATTATTGCCGATATCCGCCATCAGCGTCGTATCCAGACCATCTTCCAAACCTGGCAACCGGAAATTGTCTTCCATGCAGCGGCTCATAAACATGTCCCCTTAATGCAGCATAACCCCACTGAAGCCCTAGAAAACAATGCTTTGGCGTCGGCTCATCTGGCACAACTGGCGGAACAACAGGGTGTAGATACCTTTGTCCTCATTTCTACCGACAAAGCCGTTGATCCCTGTAACTTTATGGGCTTAAGCAAGCGTTTAGCTGAACTCTTGGTTAAAGCGTGCGCCGCCAAAAACCAAACCCGCTTTCTCGTGGTGCGCTTTGGCAACGTTTTAGGAAGTCGTGGTAGTGTGATCCCAATTTTCCAGGCACAAATTGCCAGAGGTGGTCCTGTCACCGTCACTGATCCCAATATGACCCGTTATTTCATGACCACTCCCGAAGCATCTCAGCTTGTGATTCAGAGCCTTGCTGTGGGACAATCCGGTCAAACCTTAATTTTAGATATGGGTCAACCTGTGAAAATTTTAGACTTGGCACAACAAATGATCCAGTTAGCGGGTTTCATGCCAGAACGGGATATCCCAATTAAAATTACCGGATTGCGTCCCGGTGAGAAATTGCATGAATCGTTAGTCTGTGCTACAGAACAAGTCATACCCACCGCTCACCCCAAAATTTTAGCAGTTTCCAGTCAACCGCCAGCACCCTTATCCCAGCAAAAGGCGATCGCGACTCTCTTAGACGCGACTACGGCTAGCTTGCCTCCTGACTGTCTCTGGAAAACCGCTCAGCATTGTATTACTGTTCTGGAAGATTACCCTGTCTGTAAACAGTCAGCAATGGAACAAGAAATCGGCAACAGATAATACTTAAGTTCAATGTATATTCGCTGATGACTAAGGTAATAAATTTTCACTTTTTCGCTTCGACGATTTTTCTGATTACTTGCTTCATTATTCAAGCTTTTTTCAACGCTTATAACGCCTTGCCTTGGGTTAATGTTGTCCTATTTCTAGGAATATTGATATCAACGGTGGTTCATCCTCTCTATGGTATCGGTATTTTAGTATTTTTACTTCCCTTCACAGCTGGTGTTTTTCCTCAAACTCAAGCCCTATTTAATATCGCCATTCCCATGGCAGATATTTTGAGCCTAGATTGTGTAATTGGGGTTTTATTCGGGCTATTTATTATATATGTTTTTACCAAGCGATTAAAACTTGATCGAAATACAGACTGGGATCAAGCTAGGATACTTGAATCCCTGCTAATTGCTTTTCACCTTGTTATCATTATAACCGTCGCGATCGCTATATCTCGCAATCTTTACCAGTCTGTATCTCCTTATTCGCTTAAAGGATTTTTTTACAATCTCGCTAATATCCGCTACCTCAGCTTTCATGATGACTATTTTCCGCTCAGAGATCTGGTTATTTTTACGGCTGCGATTACACTCAGCATCAGGTTACTCAACCTAATCCGCACTCCGTCACAGTTAAAACAAAGCCTCTTAATACCTCTGGCTATAGCGACAACTATCATTTTAGGTTATGCGCTGTGGTCAAAGTTAACGGGACTTGGCTACAACAGAGACGGTGTCGCGCTGGGTGTCAACAGCTTCCTCCCCGATATTCACGCTTATGGAGGATATGCTTTAGCCGCTGTTATGGGGGGACTCTATTATTTAAGCAGCACTAATGTCCTGATTAAATGGATAGCCGGGGCTTTTTCATTCCTGGCGGTTGCTGGAGTCGTTGTTAGTGCTTCTCGCTTTGCGATCGTCATGTTAGGTATTGTCGTTATTAGTTATTTATTTTTTGTTTTCCGGACTACAAACCGAGGTAAGGCAACAACAGTTTTATTGGGGTTGATTCTAGTTTTAGGGACAGCTTATTTAAGTGTTAATTGGGATAACAGAGGCTTATTTAGCCGACTTTATTCAGTGTTACAATCTCAGTCATTTGAAGACTTCAACACTGCCCTAAGTCAGCGCCCTGAAATATTTCGTTCCAATCTATTAATGTATAGCCACTATCCCATTCTGGGTTTAGGTAAGGGCATTTTCTATCGCCAAAGTTCAATTGCTGAGTTTAGCCAGTCTGATTTCTTTGCCACATATAATGGAGAAAATGCTCATAACTATTTTCTGCAAATTCTCGTGGAAACAGGTCTGGTTGGGTTAGTTGTTTTTTGTTATTTATTTCTTTACCAAGGTCTGTACCTAAGAAATCGATCCACGGAAATTATCACTGTCCTGATAGTGGGACTATTTTCGGGAAATCTCTATGGTCATTCCCTGTTGATCCCCAACCTGCTTTTCTTACTGTTTATCTTGCTAGGAGCATCCAATGTAGATGAACAACGCGAAAAATCCATTTCCCCGACGATCCGGCTTATACCATTGCCTAAAGCTTGGCGTTATGTTCTGATAGCCATGACAACAGCCCTAGTCGTCGGAGCGATTTATGAAGTAAAAACTAGCTATGGTAAACTTCCGTTCCAATCAGAGTTTTTCTGTTACAAACCTGCTGAATATAGCGATCGCCAGACTAGCGGTCTGTTTAAAGAAACCTATACAGTCACTGAAAATTATCTCAAGCTCAATTACATTGTCCATCATGCCGATGCTCAAAGGCGTCCTTTGACCCTTGACTTCAACTTAGAACAACAAGGACAAACGATTGCTTACTACCAACGCTTGATTAATTCTCCAGGTGAGTATCAGGAAACTTTGGATATCTCTCAATTAAAAACAGGCTCTAACATCTCAATACAAATTAAAACATCAAGGTGCTTTACTCCGATTAATTTGGGAGTTAGTTTAGATAAAAGACCTTTGGGTATTCAGTTAAATAAGGTTTTTCAGGATAGCAGATAACTTCCAGGCAGGTAACTCACTCAGGCTTCTTTCAAAAATGCAATTGATTTAGAAAAAAATTGCTACATTTTAACCAAAACATACTCTTATTCGCTCTGATTTATGCTCAGTAAAATAAGTACAAACTATACCCACTATACCCAACAACTGACCTCCCCTAAGCTGGGTCTGTGCGTAAGTCCTAAAGATATTGGAACTGTACAGGGTAAGAAGCGGTCAGTACTGGCAAGACTCAAGGAGCATGTCATCTTTGTCGGTTGGGTTGAGGCATGTAGACTTTCACCTTCTTTTTGAGTAACCTAACTTCGCACGGGTTACCTGTGGGGTAACGCTTACACTCTACCCAACCTACAAGAAAAGAACGTTTTGTGCTATCCCTGACATGCTCCCAAGGCATTGCCAGGTGCGCTAGGCGAGTTTATTTGATACTGTTTTAATGTGGTGTGTGAATTGAACAGCGACGCGATTAGCGTGAGCTGATGTCCTCTAGAGGTTACTAAAACCGTACTGGTGTGATGAGTGAGATAGCGATTTCATTGACAAATGTCTCCAAGTGCTATAAGCGCTATAACCGTCCCCTAGATAGACTCAAAGAAATAGTACTGCCAGGAAAGAGCCGCGCCCAAGAGTTTTGGGCATTGCGCGATATTAATCTGGAAGTCGCCCAAGGGGAGACTCTGGGCATTGTGGGGCAAAATGGTTCAGGGAAAAGTACCCTGTTGCAGATTATCGCCGGAACGTTGACACCAACGACAGGTGAGGTGTGGGTTAATGGTCGAGTTTCCGCCTTGCTGGAACTCGGTAGTGGGTTCAACCCAGAATTTACCGGACGACAAAATGTCTTTTTTAATGGTCAAATTCTGGGGTTAAGTCGGGAAGAGATAGAAGCGAAGTTTGATCGCATTGCGGCTTTTGCGGACATTGGTGACTTTCTTGACCAACCCGTTAAAACATACTCGAGCGGCATGGTAGTGCGTTTAGCATTCGCGGTTGTGGCGAATTTAGAGCCGAAAATTTTAATTGTAGATGAAGCCTTGGCTGTGGGAGACACAAGATTTCAAGCTCGTTGTATGAAGCGAATACGCCAGCTTAAAGAGCAAGGAGTGACAATATTGTTTGTCTCTCATGATTCCGCTAGTGTTAAAATGCTTTGCCATAGAGCCGCCTTAATCAATCAGGGTTCAATCATAGAAGTTGGCAGTCCTAAAATAGTCATCGACTCCTATATCGCCCTATTAAGTTCAGCCAATAAACACGATGAAAAAAATATAACTTTGGCAAGGGATAGGTTGGATAAAAACAAGTCGATGGTTGCATTTAATAACTTTACGCAAAACTATCACAACACAGATTTATATAGGCATGGCAACCAACTTGTCGCTATTGATAATGTAAAAATTTGTGATTTACATGAACGAGAGATAACGAAAATAGTAACGGGTTCGATTTTCAAGATTGTCGTTTCTTTGGTATGTAATGCCAAGAATTCAGATCTAGTCATAGGGATTTCTATTAGAAACTTAATGGGATTGGTCATGTATGGAACTAACACAAATTTAATGAACTGTAAATTGCCTAACCTAGAACTAGGACAAAAAATGAGTGTAACTTTCCAGATTCCATGCCATTTAAATAAAGGAATTTATACGGTAACAGTCGGCATACATTCAGAAGAGGGTTTGAGTTATGACTGGATCAATGATTTAGTTGTATTTGAAGTCATGAACGACAATCAATGTGAAGGATTAGTAGATCTTAATGCCAATATTCGTGTAAAAAATACCGAAGTTGCCTATCAACTTCTTTGAGTAATTACTGTTTACCGTATTGAGGCGACAATGATTTGAATATAGCAATCCTATTTAGGTTGTGGCAATTTTCAAAACTGAAACCCTTGCTATACCTGAGTTTAAAGCCGTTAACTTGTGGCATCCTATTTAGGATTGCTATAGTAGCGACGGGAGTAAAATCATGGATAATATGGTACGATCAGAATACCTCATATCACCCAACAAAAAATTAACTATTTTTTTTGGGTTAGTGGTGATAAAAAAAACTTATAATTTTGCATAATCTAACAGTCTTAGTCTGATAGTATGATTGAGTCAAATAATCCGGAAATTAACGTTGATGAATTAATAGAAAAGATTAAGGTAGAGGTAGCTAGAACTCAGGAGCGACCTGTTGAGGACAGTTTTCAAGTTCCTGCTATAAGTCCAATCATTGATAGAACAATTAGCCAAATAGAAGCTTTGATAGCTAGTGCTGAATTTAAGTCTCAAATTCGCACAGAATTGCCAGATAGGTTGAATCGTTTTCCTTTCAATATCAGTAGACGGTTGCAGAAACTTGTCCTGAAATTGTATACCTTTATATTTAAAGAACAACGAGCTGTTAATTTTGCCTTAATCCAAGCTCTCAGAGAGTCTCTGGTTCTCAATCAACAGTTGAGGGATGCTCTTCAGTCACAAATCACGGCTATGAATGAGCGATACATCAGACAACAGAGTCAGATTAACTATGATTTAGCACAACAAAAGCGGCTCATTAGCCTTTTCTTAGAAAAGGCGTGTCAACATCAGCCCGAACTATTGAGTCAAGAGCAGTTTTCCAACTGGGAAAAGGAATACCAGCACTTGTCAGATAAGTTTTATGTAGCTTTTGAAGACCGATTTCGTGGCAGTCGCGAAGATATTCTCAATCGGTTAAAATTCTATTTGCCCATAATTAAGGAGGCAAAAGTTGGTCAGTCAGATACCTCACCAATTCTAGATGTGGGATGTGGACGGGGTGAATGGCTGGAATTGCTGCGTGAATCCAACTATTTAGCAAAAGGATTAGACATCAATCGCATGATGGTAGAAGAATGTCAGGCAAGGAAGCTTGAGGTAATTGAGTCTGATGCTCTCTCTCATTTGCGAACCCTACCCGATTCTAGCTTAGGAGCAGTGACAGGGTTTCACATTGTTGAACATCTCACTTTTCCAAAGTTAATAGAGCTACTAACTGAAGTTATTAGAGTTTTGAAGCCAGGGGGGTTGGCTATTTTTGAGACTCCCAATCCTCAGAATTTTATAGTGGGGAGTTGTGACTTTTACAGTGATCCAACTCATCGTTCTCCAATTTTTCCAGAAACTCTACGATTTATTTTGGAATATCAAGGATTTTACCGTGTTCAATTACTCTATTTAAACCCTGTGGAAACAAGCCCTTTTGATTCTAAAGAAGAACCGGAATGGCAGATTCTTCGTAACTGGTTCTATGGTTCCCGAGATTATGCTGTTATTGGATATAAGCGATGAAACCGTTGGCAATTGTAATTCCTTGGTTTGGTAAAGATTTGAAAGGAGGAGCTGAGCAACAGACATGGCAGGCGGCGACACGCCTTGCCTGTAGAGGTCACAAAATCGAAGTATTAACAACCTGTTGCCGCTCATTTATGGATAATTGGGCAGTCAACCATCTCCAAGCTGGAGTTACTCAAGAACACAGTATAAAGATTCGCCGCTTTCGCGTGGATCGTGCTGATCATGAAACCTTTAATCGAGTAAACCATCGGATGCTTAACTTGCCCTCTTCAGCGTTAAAACCTGGAGTCAATCCCGTCACACCAGAGGAAGCTGCTATATTTTGTTCGGAAAATATAAATTCAACTGCTTTACTCAATTATATTAAAAAACATCAGAATTTCTATCAATCATTTTTGTTTATCCCTTATCTTTATGGTATTATTTTAAATGGATTGCCTTTAGTGTCCAAGAAAGCATTTTTACAACCCTGCTTGCACAATGAAGTCTATGCTTACTTGCCTCAAGTAGCTAATCTTTTTCATTCGGCAAAGGGATTGTTGTTGAATAGTGAAGGCGAAGCTCAGCTAGCCATACATTTGTATGGTCCTGGAATTATTCCTAAAATCACTGTGGTGGGAGAGGGAGTAGAGATTGATAAATCCCCCACTGAACAAATAGATAAGCTAGAAAAAATTTTAGAAAAGAAAGACCGTTTTGTCCTTTATTTAGGTCGCCGCGATTTAACCAAAAATCTAGATTTATTAATAAAAGCTTATGCTAAGTTTAAGCAGAACTATGGAGAGTCTAGCCTCAGGTTAGTTCTAGCTGGTCCGGGAAGTAAGTCTTTTAACAACTCTGTTCCAGGTTTAGTTGATTTAGGGTTAGTTGACGAGAGAGACAAGAAAGCTTTATTGACTCACTGTACCGCTCTGTTACAACCTAGCCTCAATGAAAGCTATTCCCGCGTTATCATGGAAGCTTGGTTCTACGGGAAACCTGTTGCTGCTCATCGAGATTGTCTAGCAACCAAAGTCACTGTAGAATGCGCCCAAGGGGGTTGGCTGGCTGGGTCACAGAGGGAATGGGTAGACTTGATGGTTAAGCTTGACCAGATGGCAGAGGAACAACTGGCAAAGTATGGTGAAAATGGTCAAGCCTATGCCAAAGAAAATGCGGTATGGCATAAAGTAATGGAACGGTATGAAGCGGTGTTGGAATGTACTCAAGGAACCGTAGCTGTTCCAGCTCAACCCAGACGTCAGAAACTACAGGAAATTCACCAGCTCCTACCTGGTTTTTCCTATGGGGATGCTATCTCTAATCAAGTTTTGGTGATCAGAAATTACTTGCGCCGTTGTGGATATAAGTCAGATATTATAGTCAAACATTTAGATCGGAAAATGGCTCATGAAGCGAAAAAATTTCCTCAAAACATTAGTTCTCAAGCTGGCTTGATCTACCACCATTCAATTGGCTGTGAAGTTACAGATTATGCGATTGCCCACCCAGGTACTAAATGCATGATTTATCACAACATTACACCTGCTGAATTCTTTCGACCCTATCGACTGGAGGTGGCTAATCTGTTGGAAAAGGGTAGGAAGGATTTAAAACAACTTGCCCAGGATTTTCCCATGTCACTGGGAGTATCAGCTTACAATGCTGACGAACTGGCAGCATCTGGGTTTAAAAGTCCAGGAGTGCTACCAATTGCTATAGATCCCAGCCAATGGGATATGTCCGCAGATGCTGCATTGATGAGCCAGTTACAAGATGGTAAGACTAATTTGCTATTTGTCGGTCGAATCGTGCCAAACAAGCGCCACGAAGATCTGTTGGAAGCCTTTGCTCATTACCTGACAATGGATCGAGAAGGGCGATTGATTTTAGTAGGAGAGTATGCTCCCAATGAACCCTACTACCGCCGCATTCTTAATACTATTGACAAGTTTTCCCTCGATAAGTATACTCTAATTCCAGGCAAAGTAGATGAGACCCAACTATTAGCTTTTTACCGGACTTCTCATCTATTTTGGTCGATGAGCGAACATGAAGGATTTGGCGTTCCTTTAGTTGAAGCAATGTGGTTTGATGTTCCTGTGTTGGCTTATAAGAGCAGCGCTATCCCGGAGACATTAGGTGAGGCAGGGCTAATGTTTACTCATAAAAACGAATTGGTGAAAGTAGCTGCTTTGGCAAAGTTGTTGGTGAAGGATGAAGAACTACGAGCCAAGGTAGTTGCTGCACAGCACCGGAGGCGAGAAAATTTTACACAGGAGGTAGTACAGCAAAAACTGGATAATTTAATTCTAAAGTTGGAATATGGCAATAACTCATAACTATGATTGTCTTGATAGGCATAAACAAAATCTTGGTGTCTACTGATAGGGATTAAAAATATTGCCATGCCATTAGTTAATAATAGTTTTTTGCCATCAGCAATAAATGAAAATATTTAAGAGAGTTTCAGAGAAAAAGGAAAATGAAGTTATCTGTTATAATACCTTGTTTTAACGAAATTGGGACAATTAGTCAAGTAGTAAAAGCCGTGAAAAACTCCCCCGTTAAGGATTGTGAGATTGTTATAGTTGATGATTATTCAACAGATGGAACCAGAGAACTTCTTCGCTCCCAAATGGAATCTGAGGTTGATCAAATCCTCTATCATAAAAAAAATATGGGAAAAGGTGCTGCACTGCGAACTGGGTTTGCTGCTGCAAGGGGAGACATGATCATTGTTCAAGATGCCGATTTAGAATACGATCCTCAAGAATATCCCATCCTGATAGAGCCGATTCTTAAAGGAAAAGCAGATGTTGTTTATGGTTCTCGTTTTCAAGGTTGCGGTCCTCATAGAGTTGTTTACTACTGGCATAGGGTAGGTAATGGATTGCTAACCAGCTTGTCTAATATGTTGACTAATATTAATTTAACCGATATGGAAAGTTGCTATAAAGTATTTCGTCGCGAAGTTATTCAATCAATCAAAATACAAGAACATAGGTTTGGATTTGAACCCGAAATAACAGCTAAAGTGGCTAAAATGGGATACCGGATTTACGAAGTTGGCATATCTTATTATGGTCGCACATATAAAGAAGGTAAAAAAATAGGATGGAAAGATGGGATATGGGCTGTTTATTGCATCATAAAATATAACCTATTGGTGAGATAATTTTTGATTATGATTAACTTTTTCAGATCTAATCTAAATGAAAAAAACTTAGGACTTATTTTAATAGGACTTGGTTTAATTGTTCTTGCATCTTCTCTCAATTTTGAAATTGTGGGTGACGGAGCTGTAAGGTTCTCTGCTATTTCAGAATTGGTAGAGCAGAACCAAATTTCACCAACAAAATATTCTCTCGTCAGCTCTATTTTTTCTATCCCCTTTTACTGGATTGGTTTTTTCTATAAATCTCCAATTTTTTGGTGTGCCAGGTACAACTACTTTATCTTTATAATCGGACTAATTTTTTCTTATAAAATTCTATCAAATTTTTTAGATAGAGGCATTTTAATTAAATTTGTTTTACTGCTGATCATCGGGTCTATGTTTCCTCATCATTTAAGGCATTACTATGGGGAAGTATTTACGACAATATTTGTTTTTGTTGGTATCTTAGGCGTGACACTTATTCAAACAATTTGGATGTGGATGTTCTTAATATTGGGAATAGTAAATACTCCAGCTACCATAATGGGTTTTACCTTAGTAGTGCTAGAACGTATATGGACTAACAAACGTTTGAGATATTGTCTCTATTTAGCTTTAACTATTTTTATTATCATTTTGGAATCCTGGATTCGTCGAGGTAATCCTTTAGTGAGTGGATATGAAGGAGAGCATGGTTATAAAACTGTTCTACCTTATTCAGGTAAACCGGGTTTTAGTTATCCTTTTTTATTCGGTTTAATTTCGATTTTATTTTCATTTGGTAAAGGTGTTTTTTTCTATGCCCCTGGTCTCTTTCTTTCTGTCAAACCCTATAACTCAATAATTCATCCATCAGTCTACAAAAGTTACAGGTTATGGTTATATTTTTTAGCGGGATTAGTAGTTGTATATGCACGTTGGTGGGCATGGTATGGAGGAGTATTTTGGGGACCTAGATTTTTTCTGTTCGCTTCAATCCCAGCATCTTTTTCTGTTGCCTTGTGCTTACACTATAAGAGCAAGCATACCTTATCTAATCTGCTGACCTTGATAGTTCTTATTTGGTCAATTTGGGTAGGTGTGAGTGGTGCAGTTTTTGGTGAAGCAAATATGGGTATATGCTTTGAAAATAACTATCAACTAGAGTTTCTATGCTGGTACGTGCCAGAATTTAGTGCGCTACTACGACCCTTTGTAGAGCCTGTAAACCTAGAAGCGAGACATATTAAAATAGTAGTTTATGGGATAGCCGTATTCATCTACTTAGGTTTCCCAATTCTGAAATTAATTATTAATCAAATTATTTTTACATTAAAACATAATCAAAGAGAATATCTCAAATTCAAAGATTGGAAATTTTAGATTTTGAGTAAATTACATAGAGTAAACTAGCAAGTAAGTATAGAAAACAACATTATTTATGGACAATAAATACTTTAAAATACAATCATTGTTTGCACACATTTTTTTATGCGGTATAGGAGTTTTTATCGCATTCCATCCGATGCTTATCAGTGGTTTTTCATTAATGCAAGCTGACCCTGGAGACACAAGACTTAATAATTATTTCTTAGAGCATTCTTTTCAACTTCTGGTCAACAGTGACTATATTGGTGATGTATGGTCACCCGCATTTTTTTTTCCGTACAAAGAAGTATTAGCTTTTTCCGATAACCTTTTTGGTTCAGCCCCCATATATTGGTTATTTAGAACATTTTGTTCATCAGATCTGGCATTTCAGTTATGGATGATTGCCGTCTGTATTGCTAATTTTGTTAGTTTTGCGTTCCTGATGCAAAAACTCAAGGTAGGTCATGGACTCAGTGCTTTAGGTGCTTTCCTATTTGCCTTCAGTATGCCTCGAATTGCAAAGATTGGGCATCAGCAGTTACTTCCCCAGTTTTTTACACCTTTGGTTTTCCTAACCTCATTAAAGTTTATGGAAAAGCCAACCATCAAACGACTTTGTTTGATACTATTACTCACTTATTTACAAATATTATCAGGAATTTACTTGGGCTGGTTTTTGATATTTAGCTTACCTATATTTTGGGGTACAGCGTATAAAATAAACTCACAAAATAGAGATCTATTGATAATATTTTGGAAAAATAATTATAAAAAAATTATTGGCATTGCTTTAGGCTGGTTATTATTGACAGTTTTTACTTTGAGTCCTTATTTAAAAGCCAAGTCAGTGTTAGGAGGAAGATCCTATTCAGATGTAGACCCAATGATTCCACGAATTTCCTCCTGGTTTTCAGTTCAACCCGGTAGTCTTTGGTCATCTTTACTCGGTTGGGTTTCCCGTGATTTACCTATGCAAAATGAACATTATTTATTTGCAGGATTTACATTACTTGGTTTGACTGGGCTATCTTTATATACAATCCTTCGGTTAAAGTCTATATTGAGTTTTCAGAACTATCGAATGATTAAAATTTGTTTAATTACTTTTATTATAATATTCTGCTTATCATTACGGTTACCTTTTGGATTAACTATATGGCGAATTATTTATGAAGTTGTACCCGGGGCTTCTGTTATTAGAGCCGTGAGTAGAATATGGACTATTGCTTATTTTTATTTACTAATTGCAGTTTGCTTAAATTTGGATTCTATTTTAAAGGTTTTAGTAAATAATAAATATTGGCGTTGGCTAATAGTAAGTGTGGTTTGCCTTCTCAGCGTGTCAGAGCAAATTGTTTTAAACCCACCTAACTATGAAAAAGCCCCCTTGATACAAGAAGTTGCAGAACTTCGTGACTTAATGCAGAATAACTGCGATGTTGCTTATGTATCGTTGAATCCTGCAAGACCTTTTTGGGTAGACCAGCTAACTGCAATGTGGGCTGGCATTGAAGCCAATGTACCAGTCGTTAATGGCTACTCGGGTAATGAGCCACCGAACTATGGAACTACGACGGAACCGATGGATACAGCAATGATTTTACATTGGCTTGATATAGCGGGTAAAAATATTGAAGGAAGATTTTGTATGATCTCTTCTACTTCAGGTAAAAAAGCTGATATTCTGATTTCTAACTATGCCATACAAGAAACTACCAGCTTTTCAAAAAAATTCACCTCGGCTACACTTCAGTTACCACTACAACCAATATATTCTCAGATTATAACTGTTCTGGATATTACCCAAAATCCTGTTTACACAAACTCATCGATGCAGGTAGTAGCTTTAGTGGAAAACAAAAGTAATTTTCTATGGGTTCAAGAAGGTGAGAATTCAACTAATTTTTCTTATCGTTGGATAGATGCCAATGGCAAGTTAGTTGAGTTTGATGGAGATGGCGAACGCACCAGTTTACCATGGGATGTTTCACCCAAAGAGTCCTTTGCCGTAAATGCAATTATCCGTACACCTCCAACTCCTGGAAAATACCAACTTATTCTAACGATGGTCAAAGAGAATGTAGCATGGTTTAATGATAAAAACGCCAGTTATCCAGTAATTTACATGGATGTTGTTTCTCCAGAAACATAACTAAGGTCAGTAAAATAATTTAAGTGAAGTTAAGTTGAAATGGTTTATTCAAAAAAATGAAACTAAAATTACTGCTTATTTACATTTTAATTTTTATAGCATTTTCTGTTTTGTCGGTTGTTTTTTGCTCCAGATTCTTTTCGTGGCAAGATCTATCAGGGCATGCAATGACAAAGGGGGATCCAGCTTTAAATGCTTGGGCTTTACAATGGGTTTCTCATTCTCTTGTAACAAATCCTGTCAATATCTTTAATGGTAATGCATTTTTTCCTAATTCTAATAGTATTGCACTTTCAGAACATCTGTTTTCACTAGCAGTTGTAAATGTCCTCTTTAGAGGGATTTCTGGATCTCCATGGTTTGGCTATAATTTAACTATTTTTTTGTCTTATATTTTTTCTTGTATTGGTGGATTTTTTCTAATTAAATACTTGACAAATTCAATCACGGCAGGTTTTTTGGGGGGGGTTTTTTGGGGCTTCATGTTTTTCCGTATTCATCACATTGGACACTTGAATATTTTATCATTTCAGTGGATTCCATTCATCACATTATTTTTAATTAGTTTTCTTAAAAAACCAACTAAAAATAATACAATATTATTATTGTTTTTCTTTATAATGCAATCTCTTGTTAGCTGGTATTTAGCAATTATAACGATTTTTATTGTGATTTTAATTTTTCTTTGTATGATACATCAAAATTTCTTAAAATTTGAGAATTTAAAATACAGTATATTTAGTGTATTAACTTGCGGAATAGTTTTATTTATATTTGCTATACCCTATCTAAAAACTGCAAGTAGTTCATCTCTAAATGAGCGCATTATCAATACACTTTCCTCAGGGGATAATGTTTCAATACTTGATTATATAACGCCTCCTAAAGCAACCTATTTAGGACAATTCATCCCAAACAATCCTTATTGGATTTGGGATGAAAATACTTTGTTTATAGGTTTTATACCTTTGTTGTTAAGCTGTGTTTTTGTTTTAAACACCTTAAAAAACAACTCTAATATACGAATACTTATTTTAGGTATATCTCTCATTTTAAGTGGTTTAATATTTTCTAGCGGATTCTATTCCCATAAGTTCAATACACCTCTGCCTTTATTTTATATCGCCAAAATTTTGCCCTTCTTGAGTGCTATAAGAGCAACACAGCGATTTTCGTTAATGATTTATCTAGGAGTGCTTATCCTATCAGGATTGGGCTTAAAGGTTTTATTGAAGCACTGTCGAACACCAGTCATGAAAGGTATAGTTGGAATATCTTTATCAATTATTTTTATCGTTGAAGTTTTTCCCTATAAACTTCCTTTTAACTCTAATAATCAGTATCACCCAAGTGTCATTGACCAATTCATAGCCACTCATCTAGGCGAGAAGGCATCTGAAGTGAGGCTACTACATTATCCTATTTTCTATTTTTTACAAGAATACCCTGTAGATGAAGCAAAATACATGGTAGATTCAACTCTTCATTGGGCAAAAATTGTGAATGGTTTTAGCGGCGAAGTACCTCACCGATTTATGGAAGACATGAAAATTTTAAATAAGCTACCTGATGATGCTGCGGTTGCTTGGTTGCAGAAATATAATATTGATTTGATTGCTATTCATGAAGAAACTCCTGATGAGCAACGCCGAGCTATATTGAACTATTTTAGAAGCATTAAAAGCTCTACAATATTAGAGTTTGAAATTGGAAAGGAGTATTTGATAGACTTACGGAATGTATTGTAATGTATGCACAAAAATTGAGTTAAATTACCAATGCTAAAAGTTTTCATTGATGCTACCCCCTTATCTCCAAAACCAAGTGGGGTTAGTTTTTATGTAGCCAACCTAATTCACTACCTATATAAACTGCAAGTCCACCAAGACTTTCAACTAGGAGTAACTTATCAACCTCGCTTAAAAGACTGGCTGCGCCAAAATTTAGAGTTTCCGGAATCTCTCAATCCTTATCCCAACCGCTATCTCCTACCTTTACCTGTGCGAATCACCAACTTTCTCTTAGAGAATTTTACCGAGTTCTTTTCTCTTTACTTAGACTCTTGCTTACCGTTGCCCACTATTATTCATGGCACTAACTACAATGTGTATCCCTATCAGAATAGCTTGAAAGTGATAACTATTTATGACCTCACTTTTATCAAATACCCTAATTACACCGATTCAACGGTAAAAACCTACTTAAAGCGCATAAAACAATGTCTCCAGTGGACAGACTTAGTTTTGACCATTTCAGAAAATTCTAAAAAGGATATCATTGAATACCTAGATATAGATATTGAGCGTATTTATGTTACCCCCTTAGCCAGTCGTTATCATTCTAATCGCCTATCCATTCCATCTTATACATCTATCAACTACAACTTCTCCCACCCCTATATCCTCTTTGTCAGCACCATCGAACCCCGAAAAAATATTACTACTTTAATTTCTGCTTTTAACCATCTTAAACAAAAATATAAAATCGAGCATCATCTAATTCTCATCGGTCAAAAAGGCTGGCATCACAAACCTATATTTGCCGCCATTGAAAACTCTCCCTGGAATCACCATATCCATCATCTTGACTACCTCTCGGATGAACTTGTCGCCCTTTTCTACTCTAAAGCTGATGTTTTTGTCTATCCCTCCCACTACGAAGGATTTGGTCTTCCGGTTCTGGAAGCCATGACCCTAGGCGCCCCTGTGGTTACCTCCAATACCTCCTCTCTCCCGGAAGTCGCTGGAGATGCAGCCCTTCTCATTGACCCCAACGACCCCATACAGTTAGCTGAGGCTATCTTAAAAATCATCAGTGACGCTCAAATCCGCCAAGACTTAATTCAAAAGGGTAAAGCAAGAGCTAAACTATTCTCTTGGGAAAGAACGGCGCAGGAAACCCTAAACGCCTATAAATCTCTACTCAGTTAATCAAATCTTCAATCAACTCTTTAACCTTGTCTTCCCCCCTACTAATCAACCTCTCCATTCTATTTTCCCAACCCACTGGTATCGCCACCTATGCAGCCAACCTATTCCCCTACTTAAAACCCCTGACTCCCACCCTCCTCATTTCACCCGTCGCGTCAAACCACTTCCCCCTAGCCTCTGACTTTCACAGCTACCCTGTTCCCGCCAATCTCAGCCCAGCCCAAGGAACAAAGGGTCACTTCCGTCGCCTGTTATGGACTCAATTTCAACTTCCCCGCCTCTACCACACCTTAAACGCCTCTCTCCTCTTTTCTCCCATCCCCGAAGCGCCTCTTTCTAGCAATTGCCGCTATGTCGTAATGGTTCATGATCTGATCCCACTCCGCTTTCCCAAAGCTAACTCCCCCCTCACCCCCTACTTCCGTTACTACATCCCCCAAATTCTCACCCAAGCCCAACATATCCTCTGTAACTCCACCGCCACCGCCAGAGACATTACCGACTTTTACCCCATCCCCGCTACCAAAATCACACCCATTCCCCTCGCTTACGACACCAACCACTTTCGCCCCCTCTGCGCCCCTCTGCGCTACCCTCTGCGCCCCTCTGCGTTTCCCAAAAATCCCAATGAAGCGACTCATAATCCCTACTTCCTCTACATCGGACGCCATGACCCCTATAAAAACCTGCACCGACTGATCAACGCCTTTGCCACACTTCCCAACTGCAGCGACTATGAACTGTGGCTTGCTGGGTCAAGTGACAAACGATACACCCCTAAACTTCAATCCCAAGCCCAACAACTGGGTTTAAGCCATCAAGTCAAATTCCTCGACTATGTTCCCTACAACCAACTACCCATACTTCTAAATAACGCGATCGCACTTATTTTCCCCAGTCTCTGGGAAGGCTTTGGACTCCCGGTTCTGGAAGCCATGGCGTGTGGGACTCCGGTAATCACCTCCAACCTCTCCGCCCTCCCAGAAGTCGCTGGTGATGCAGCTATCCTAGTGAACCCTTACAACACCTCAGAACTCGCCGCCGCGATGCACACTATCGCCACCGACAGCCAATTGCGATCGCGCCTTAGCACCCTCGGACTTCAACGTGCCCGTCAATTCAGGTGGGCAAAAACTGGACAGAAAACGGTTGAAGTTCTACAAAACTATCTTTAATTAAAAAAAAAGAGGGATTTACCCTCTGTTCAAACCCAAAAAATTTTTGCCCAAAAAATTATTGGATGTATAAACCTGTCCTGACACCGGAATTACTCTTCCGTCGCTGACACAAACTCTTCTTCTTCAATCGCCTCTTCTTGAGATTCAGGATTAACGCCTTCCTGTTGTGCCAGCATCTTCTCCCGATACTTCTGAGCCATTTCTTCTGCCTTATCGTAGACTTGATCCCGATTGTTGATCATATCTCCCGGTTCAGGTTCCAACTGCTTCGTTGACAGCGAAATCCGACCGCGTTCGGCATCCAAGTCAATGATCATCACTTTCAATTCATCATTGACATTAAACACACTATGAGGCGTGTCAATATGATCATGAGAAATTTCTGAAATGTGTAGCAATCCGCTCACACCACCAATATCAATGAACGCACCGTAAGGCTTAATACCCCGTACCGAACCAACGACCACTTCACCCACTTCTAAGCGGTTCATCTTGCGCTCAACCAAAGCGCGACGGTGAGAGAGAACCAGGCGGTTTCGGTCTTCGTCTACCTCTAAGAATTTCAATGGCAATTCTTCGCCGACTAAATCTTCTTTCGGTTTGCGAGTGCTAATGTGGGAACCGGGAATAAAGCCCCGTAGCCCTTCAATGCGAACCAGCGCCCCACCTCGGTTTGTGGCAAAAACCAAAGAACGAACGGTTGCGTCTTCAGTTTGAAGCTGGCGCACCCGCTCCCAAGCCCGCATATACTCAATACGGCGAATGGAAAGGGTAAGCTGTCCATCTTCATTCTCGTCAGTCAAAATGAAAAATTCTCGCGTTTCATTTGACTGCAATACTTCTTCGGGAGCGTCAACCCGATTAATTGACATCTCCTGTATGGGAATATAAGCGGCGGTTTTAGCACCAATGTCAATCAGAGCGCCTCTTGGCTCCAGACTGAATACTGTACCTGCGACAATATCACCCGGGCTAAAGTGATAATCATATTTGTCCAGGAGGGCGGCAAAATCGTCGTGAGTGAAGCCAATATCTATTGTATTTGTGTTCTGACTGAGCATGCGCGTTGTGTTTCCTTGTTTAATCTCCGTAATGACTATGCCTCCTGTCGATGTACTCGCACGTCGGTATTGTGCCACCTACACCTACATTGCTTTGTCTCAACCTAACCTTATTTTAAAAGATTTAATAAAGTCCAGACAGGTAATTATAACTCAATCTGGATTGCCCTGTTGAGATCGAGAAGTAAACAAAACTTTATCAAATCAGATAGACTGGAGCGTGAAATGATAAAACTGCTGTGTAATCAGGGTTCAGCGCCTCTTACCGTAAAACCTGTTGCTCCTCTGACGCGGGAATAACCAGGGAGGCTGATGTCTCCGAATCATCCGACTCGTTGGGGATAGCTGGTGGTATCGGGGATATCTCTGGATTATCGAGTTCAGTATTATTTCTGAGATGCTCTAAGGTTTCGATAAAATCGCGAATGCCCTGAAACTTCCGATAAACTGAAGCAAAGCGGACATACGCCACTTCACTCTCATGTTGCAGGTAGCGTAGGACTAGCTCACCGACTTCATCACTGGTAACCTCCCGCCCATAGTGCTGCTGAACTTCAGCTTCAATTTCATCGACTATCGCTTCTAGGCGTCGTTGGGAAACTCCTGTTTTCTCACAAGCCCGTACCATTCCCCGTAATAACTTAGAACGGTCGAAGGATTCTCGCTTACCATCCCGCTTCAGGATAGTAATCGGCACAAATTCAATCCGCTCATAAGTCGTGAAGCGATGTTTACAAAGCAAACACTCCCGACGACGCCGAACACTTTGTCCTGCTTCTGTTGAACGGGACTCCAAAACGCGGCTGTCGGTGTGCTGACAATAGGGGCATCGCATAATAGCAAGTCTTTTCCGACTGGTTAAATACAGAAAATTGAGCCGATACGAGTCTATCTAATGTTCTCCTGCTCGAATCCCTGTCGGCAAAAGTAATCAGATAGACTCCTGTAGGCTCAGGGTATCCTAGAGAGCTGATCAAATTCACGATCAATCATAATCATCAGGGAGACGATGGCGCTCTCCAGGAGAGAAGACAGCGCCACAGGGATCTACTTTTCAATCCGAGGTGGTTCCCGGAACGCGATCGCAAAAAACAGAACGCCTAGAGCGCCAATCAAAACAAAGATATAAATGAGGCTTTCCATGTCACAACTTACCCAATTATCTGCTGTACTACCAGTTTACCTTGCTCAGTCAACCACAATAGCGAAACAGGCAAAAGAAAAATTAATTTTTCTCTTGCCCTCCATGATTAGGGTAGAGACGCGCCATGGCACGTCTCTACTGCAATATTTAGACCGCTTCTTTTTTCCGAGTGGTCTTATCACCCACTTTCTGGAACAGACCGAATTCGACTTGTTCGTCTAGGTCAGGATCAACCCCAGCAAATACATCTCGAAACAGAGTCCGGGAACCATGCCAGATATGACCAAAGAAGAACAACAGCGCAAATACGGCATGACCGAATGTAAACCAACCCCGTGGACTGGTACGGAATACCCCGTCGGAGTTTAAGGTTTCCCGATCAAATTCAAACGGTTCACCCAGTTGAGCTTTACGGGCATACTGCTTAACAGTAGCGGGATCTTCAATGGTTTGACCATCCAAAAGACCGCCGTAGAATGTCGCGGTAACACCAGTTTGCTCAAAGCTATATTTCGATTCAGCCCGTCGGAAGGGGATATCCGCCCGCACCACACCATTGGCATCGGTTAAGACAACCGGGAAGGTTTCAAAGAAGTTCGGCATACGGCGCACCGTCAATTCCCGACCTTCGCCATCAGTAAATACCGGATGACCTAACCAAGCTTCGGCAATACCATCACCCTTGTCCATCGGACCAGTGCGGAACAAACCGCCCTTAGCCGGAGAGTTGCCAATATAGTCGTAGAACGCCAGCTTCTCCGGAATCTGATTCCACGCCTCTGAGGGGCTGGCTCCGTCTGCCATCGCCATTTCCACACGGCGATCAATTTCTTCATGGAAATAGCCTTGATCCCATTGATACCGGGTTGGACCAAACAGTTCAATCGGCGTAGCCGCAGAACCATACCACATCGTACCCGCCACCACGAACGCCGCAAAGAATACAGCGGCAATACTGCTAGAGAGAACGGTTTCGATATTCCCCATCCGCAACGCTTTAAACAGTCGCTCTGGGGGTCGAACCGTCAAGTGAAATAACCCAGCAATAATTCCGACAATCCCCGCAGCGATATGATGAGCCACGATACCGCCTGGGTTAAAGGGGTTAAATCCTTCTGGTCCCCAGGCTGGGGCTACAGGTTGAACGCTACCCGTTAGACCATAGGGATCAGATACCCACATTCCCGGACCAAACAGTCCAGTCTGGTGAAACGCCCCAAAGCCAAAGCAGAGAAGACCAGACAAGAACAGGTGAATGCCAAACATTTTTGGCAAATCCAGCGCCGGTTCACCCGTGCGAGGATCTCTAAACAGTTCTAAGTCCCAGTAAACCCAGTGCCAGCAGGCGGCTAAGAACAACAGACCTGCCAGAACAATGTGAGCAGCGGCGACGCCTTCAAATGACCAAAAGCCGACATCTGTCGCTGTTTCGCCACTAATACTCCAACCCCGCCAGGATTCAGTGACCCCTAAACGCGCCATGAACGGCATCACGAACATTCCTTGACGCCACATGGGGTTGAGGACTGGATCACTCGGATCAAATGTGGCTAGTTCGTATAAAGCCATCGAACCAGCCCAGCCTGCCACAAGGGCAGTGTGCATCAAATGCACAGCAATCAGACGCCCTGGATCATTCAGGACGACTGTATGTACTCGATACCACGGTAGTCCCATCGACTACGCTCCTCCTAGAGATAGAGTTTCTACTTTGACGCTTCTTTTGCTAAAGATGTTAGAAATTGATCTTACCCGCCTAAAAGCGTGAACTGATGACCTTTTCCGGTTATCCTTCATGTTTCAAACAGCTAGGCGGGTTAGTCTTGACTTTAAAGAAGTGTAACTTTTGTTAGAAACGATTGCAAGCACAGGGGACGTTTTGACCCAACGTAGAGACGTAGCATGCTACGTCTCTACCCAATCGCTGATCACCCATCGCTAGTTTCTGAGGAGAGATTCAAAACACTCGGCGCTGTGGTCAATCGCTCAACCACTTGTTCTGCACTCATCAAGCGTTTGAGGACAACTTGACCAATAGTTTTGGCGGATTGGGGTGAAGCATCCGGTGTCGGTTTAACTTCTACCATCAATACCGCATCCTCAACCCGATATAGCCATAACTTTTCCCCCTGTTCCAAGATGCAAAGGTTGAGGCGGATGATTTCGGGTTCCCGTCGCCAAGCATTGACATTCCAAAGTCCTCCAAACTCCCAAACTCGTCCCACAGTCCAGCCATCGGATAGAAAAAAGTACTTTACAGACATTTGTATTACATTACACTATAGAATTTGTGTTCTAGTGCATCATGGCAAAAGTTGTTTTTTTGTTTCAGTCTGTATTGATGATAAGAGAGATGGGCCAGATCAGGCAGATTAGTTCGATCAGGGAAAATGGGGGAGATAGGCACAGATGGGGGAGATAAGGGCGGGTTTGACCAAATTAATAGCCAATAGGAAGTCGGACACAATTGAAGTTAAGCGTGAGGACAAGGGGACGGGGAACAGGAACAAGAGACTCGTAAAATTTTACAATTCTTAACTCAGGTAACAAAATTTAAAATTTGTGTCCAGATACTTAGCTTTCCCATTTTCAAGCATGATTAAATCAGAATAGCTTGGAGGTTGGGCAATGAGTCTGGGTAAATGGATTGGCATACTGGTTTTTATCATTTCACTATTTGTTTTGTGGCAAATTAGGCAGATTATCATGCTTATATTTGCCGCAATTGTGATATCTAATGCCTTAAATATTCTGGTAGAACGATTCCAGCGATCTGGAATGCAGCGTTTTTTTGCGGTTCTGCTTTCGCTTTTTCTCCTCCTGTGCATTTTGGTCGGATTTTACTTCCTAATTGTCCCTCCTTTTGCCGAACAATTTTTACAACTGAGTGAGTTGGTTCCTCAGGGTATAGAACAATTAAGCGAGTGGATAGAAGCTTTAGAAGCAGATATTTCATCGGGATTACTTGATCAGTATATCCCAGATATTAACCAATTACTACAACAGCTTCCTCCCTTGATTAATCGGGTATTAGGGGGCGGATTCACGTTTTTCAATAATGCTTTGGGTGTCCTCCTGAATAGTTTGCTTGTTCTGGTATTAACACTGATGCTCCTTGCCGATCCTCACCCTTACCGAAAAAGCTTTATTCGCCTTTTTCCGTCATTCTATCGGCGTCGAGTTGATGAAATTTTGCAGCGGTGTAATGAATCGTTACGGGGATGGCTGGCGGGTATTCTATTTAATATGGCAGTCATTTCGTTGTTAAGTTTTTTCGGCTTACTGTTGTTGGGAATTCCCCTAGCACTGGCACAAGCTACGTTGGCAGGGATTTTAACATTTATTCCTAATCTTGGACCCGTCGTGAGTGTGATCCCACCTATTGCGATCGCGCTGCTAGATTCGCCCTGGAAAGCCATTGCTGTATTGATTCTATATATTGTGATTCAGCAGGTTGAAAGTAATTTACTCACACCGTTAGTCATGGCGCAACAGGTATCCCTGCTACCCGCTATAACATTGCTCGCCCAGTTATTTTTCGTCACCTTCTTTGGATTTATAGGATTATTATTAGCCCTTCCCCTAACAGTAGTGGCTCAGGTTTGGCTCAAGGAGGTTCTCGTCCACGATATTCTTGACGAATGGCGTCATCCGAGTCACAAGGATGCTCAACCTGTGGCAACAACGTTTGCTGTTTCTCCCACTGCTGATATGGTAAGGGATGAGGGAGCTGGGGAAGCTGGGGAAGCTGGGGAAGAGGATTACCAATGAACCATGAACAATCAACAATGAACCATGACCAATGACGAATAACAACTTTTTATCGTGCGAACCCTAGCTGAAATCAATGATAAAATTCACCATCGTCGTGCAGTCGTCTGGACGGTCGAGGAATTAAAAGCGCGAGTCGCCGATATCGGTGTCACCCAGGCGGCTAAGAATGTCGATGTGATTACCACAGGTACATTTGAGCCAATGGAGTCATCGGGCGCGATTATTAATTTAGGTCACACAGACCCCCCGATTAAGATTCGTAAATGCTGGTTAGATGGTGTACCTGCTTATGCTGGCTTTGGTGCGGTGGATTTGTATTTAGGCGCGACTCAAGTTGTGGACTCTACCGATATGGGAGACCTGCCAGAGATCGAGGAATCTAGAGAACGGGGTGGTTCTCATGTCATTGAAGACTTGATTGCCGGTAAACCCGTGCAATTGCGGGCGATTGGACAGATGACTGACTGTTATCCTAGAGCCTCTTGTGATACGACGATTACTCGCGAAACGATTAACCAGTTCTATCTCTACAATCCGCGCAATCTCTATCAAAATTTTATCGTCGGCGTCAATGGGGGCGATCGCCTCTTGTACACTTATCTGGGTCCGCTCCAGCCCAGATTAGGCAATGCAGTCTACTCCAATCCGGGAGCAATTTCCCCGCTACTTAACGATCCCGAACTCAAGCTGATTGGGATTGGTACGCAAATTTTCTTGGGTGGGGGTATTGGGTACATCGCTTGGGAAGGAACTCAACATTTTCCCCTCCAGAAACGTCTTCCCAATCATACCCCCATTGGTCCAGCCGCTACATTGGCGTTAATTGGAGATGCCAAGCAGATGAATCCCAAGTGGGTACGGGGTTGCTACTTTAAAAATTATGGTCCGTCTCTGATGTTGGGCGTTGGTGTACCCTTACCTGTCTTGAGTGAAGAGGTGGTTCAGCATTGTGCTGTATCGGATCAGGATATTGTCGCCCCAGTGGTTGATTTCTCGATTCCCCGTCGCGTTCGCCCCACCTTCGGATTAGTCAGCTATGCCCAGTTGAAGCAGGGGCGCATTACTATTGACGGCAACTCTGTGCGGACAGCACCTTTAGCAAGTGTATTTCGGTCACGGCAAGTTGCTTTGGAATTAAAGCAATGGATTGAAAGGGGCGAGTTTACGCTTACCGAACCCGTAGCATCCATTCCCATGGATCGTTCCTTTCTGCCTCAAGACCGCTGGGGTTCTCAACTGAGTATAGATTGACGCTCCCCCGGATCTCGGACTTCGGACGTTCGGCGAGCCCTCAGACTTCGGAGAGCGCTTCGTCCCTCGGATAAATCACGAGGGCTTTCACCTTCGCTATTTTGTAAACTAATCCCACAACTTTAGGTCGTGGGATTAGCAGTCATCTGTCATCTGTCATTTGTCCTTTGTTATATTAACACTTTATTGTTAATTTCCTCATAGCCGCCCCTAACTACTACTTCTACCTCATCGGTGAAGCGCAGGATGGGCGGCATAATCTGGCTCACGTCCTAATCAGGAATCCCTCTTAGGAATTATCTGTACCTGGCTTGTCCTTACGTTGAACTGGTTTGGATAAGGGTTCTGAACGCTTGGGTGAGGTTCTTTTTCCTGTTGTCGAACTATCTTCGCCCGAACCACGACGGGGAAAACTCTTTTTAGGTCTTGACCCTTTGCGTGGACGAAACTTATTTGATCGCCTTTTGGGTGCATGAACAATACCAATATCATTGCCTTCCTCAATCATCAGGGTATTGGTATGCAGTTTGACGTGCAAATCCCAAAAGTGATTAATCACCTTTTCCCCCAGCAATCCCTTGAGCTGAAGCTTGAAAAATTTGGTTTTCTCTGATTCTCTGCGGGGAGACTGCTTGATTTTGACAATAACGTCTTCATTCTCCCGCGACTGGTAAATGACTTGACCCCGAATTGAAAAGTAACCTTCTGGTAATTGCTCAGTTGGTTCAGGTTGAGGATGATCTGGAGACGTTTGTGCCTCAGGGGTTGACTCTTCCGGTGGCGAGTCGGTTGATTCTGAAGCCGTCGTTTGATCTTGATTGAGTGTTTCCGGTTCCCAAACACCGACAATTTGGACGTGCAAATTTCCGTCTTGTTGTCTCGTGCGAGGATAAACGACCCAAAGATGGGATAGAGCTAAATCGAGATGGTTTTTCACCAAACTCATGACCCGACCCAGTAAGACGGCATCAATTAAGGTACCGTCATCTGCCAGTAGAGTACCCCTTGTCAATTGCTCTTGAGAGGGCATATATTTTCCCCGAATCAGCCCGATTGCTCGGTACTGCATGGGTTCACTGGGCGGAGGAATGGGTTTTTGTCGTTGGACATCTGATGGCATTGTTCCGGTTGAATCCGTTGTAGTAGATGAGTTAGTCACGTTTTCAGAATTGCCATTGGGTGGGGCTGAGTGTGGCGGTTGCACACTGGATGCTTCTGGTAGATTTTCACCAGAAGACTGGGGTGAGTCGGTAGACCGATTCACAGAAGGACTCATATAACCTCCTAGCGGCGGAGACACATTCCCTTGTGGGAGATTTGGACTGACTGCTTGAATTTTAGTTTGTTCAACATCCTTACTGGAGTGGTGCAATAGCTGGAATGACTCTCCTAGCTATGTTTCCACCGAAAATTAACAACGTAAGGAAACTCAGTATCAGTCTGCCCATTTTACAAAATGCAGTCATAAGACTGGTACATCCGCAAAGTTTATGGAATCTTTACTCGCAGCAATCTGCACTCTATTCAAATTTTGGCGGGAAAATAGGGGAGTGGCGATAAATCTGAGTAATCCGTTACACAATAGTTAAGAGGACAAGAGATGAGTGAATCATCCATCAATTCCTTACTGGAGAACCTAAAAAACCCTGATGAAAACGTCCGCAAGCAGGCAACAGAAGAACTCTGGCGTATCTGGTTCTATCAAAAGGGCATCTCCGGCATGGAACGGCTAGGGCGGACACAGATGTTATTAGAACGTGGGGAAACAGCCCAAGCTGAAGCTCTGCTGACCCAGATTATTAGAGAGCAACCTGATTTTGCCGAAGCTTGGAATCGACGAGCCGTTCTTTACTACCTACTTAAACAGTATCAAAAGTCAAGGGACGATTGTCAGCAGGTTATCCGGCTTAATCCCATTCATTTTGGGGCGCTGCATGGTTTGGGATTGTGTTATATGGCGTTAGGAGATTATCAAGCGGCAATTACAGCCTTTCGCAGGGCGTTGGAGATTCAACCCTATTCTTTAATTAATCAAAAGTTTATTCTGGAATGCACGGCGCGGTTGAGTTAGGGGGTATTAGCAGATGGGGATATGTAGAGACATAGCATGCTACGTCTCTACAGTGAGGTGAGGTAAATTTGGTGAACATCAATCAACTTAGTCCTTTACAACCAGGTAATTTACTCCGGGTGATTGCTCCGAGTGGGGCGTTACGAGAGGTTGACGCCTTCTATCAGGGAGTGGAAATTTGGCGTCGCCGAGGCTATCGGGTTGAATTACCAACCAATTGGGATGCTAGGGATGGCTACCTTGCTGGTACAGATAACCAACGACGTCAGCAGTTAGCCGCCGCTTGGTATGACCCAGACTGTCGGGGAATTCTTTGTATTCGAGGTGGCTATGGTAGCGCCCGTCTTCTGGAAAACTGGACGTGGACTTCCCCAGTAATATCGCCCCAGGTTGTAGGGGCGGGTTTGACCGATAACGCTACACCAGAAACCGATAACTTGACTAAACCCGCCCTGCTTGGGGAACAGGGGCGCAGCGGTACACAGGTCAATCAAATTGATCAAAGAAGTCTTGAGGCAAAATCCCATAGTCCCAAATGGCTGATTGGGTTTTCCGATATTACCTGTCTGCTGTGGAGTCTAGCTGGAGTGGGCATTGGCAGTGTTCATGCTCCAGTCTTAACCACATTAGCTAGTGAACCGGAATGGTCGCTGAATCGCTTATTTGACTGTGTAGAAGGACGCCCTCTGTCACCTTTAACCGGGAAGGGTTGGGGCGGGGGTAAGGTTCGGGGGTGGCTTTTGCCAGGGAATCTGACTGTGGCAACTCATTTACTGGGTACGCCGATTCTACCCCCGCTAGATGGGGCAATTCTAGCGTTAGAGGATGTGACAGAAGCGCCTTATCGAATTGACCGCCTGTTGACCCAGTGGCGGATGAGTGGCATGTTACAAAAGGTTAAAGGTATTGCCTTGGGACGGTTTAGCCGCTGCCATCCTCCCCAGAATGTGCCAAGTTGGACGGTTGAAGAGGTGTTACGCGATCGCTTAACCGATCTTGATATCCCGATTGTCTCCGAGTTGCCCTTTGGTCACGATGGGGTCAACGCGGCTTTGCCTGTGGGACGCTGGGTTGAACTGGATGGGGATCAGGGAACCTTATGTTGGAAAACTTCATAAATAATTGTCAGCCCGCAATGGTAAGCTAACAGAGCGCTGAAAACTTTGTATAGGGTAGGTCTAGTATGGCTGGGTTAACCCAGGTTCCTTATTTATTACGAGCCGCTCGTGGTGAAAAATTAGAACGTCCGCCTGTGTGGATGATGCGACAGGCGGGTCGATATATGAAAGCCTATCGGGATTTACGCGATAAGTATCCCAGTTTCCGGGAACGCTCCGAAATTCCCGAAATTGCTATTGAAATTTCTCTCCAACCCTGGAAGGCTTTTCGTCCAGATGGGGTGATTCTATTTTCTGATATCCTCACGCCTCTACCCGGAGTCGGTATTCCCTTTGATATTGTGGAAAGCAAAGGTCCGATTATAGATCCGCCGATTCGCTCTCAAGCACAAATTGACGGGCTTCATCCCTTAGAGTTAGAAAAATTAACATTTGTCGGGGAGATATTACAAGCGCTGCGCCAGGAAGTTGGGAACGAAGCCGCTGTCTTAGGCTTTGTCGGTGCGCCTTGGACATTAGCCGCTTATGCGATTGAGGGGAAAAGTTCCAAGAATTACTCGATTATTAAAGGAATGGCATTTTCCCAACCTGCCATGCTGCACGAGTTTCTGGGGAAAATAGCGGATGCGATCGCGGTTTATGTACGCTATCAAATTGATAATGGTGCCCAAGTCGTGCAATTGTTCGATTCCTGGGCGGGTCAACTGAGTCCTCAAGACTACGATACCTTTGCCTTACCCTATCAGCAGCGCGTGGTTGAGCAAGTAAAAGCCACCCATCCTGATACGCCTCTGATTTTGTATATCAGTGGGAGTGCAGGGATCTTAGAGCGCATGGGTAAATCTGGCGTAGATATTATCAGCGTAGACTGGACGGTGGATATGGCAGAAGCGCGACAGCGGTTAGGCTATAAAATGAACGTTCAGGGGAACATGGACCCAGGGGTGTTATTTGGGTCACAGGATTTTATCCGCGATCGCATTTTGGATACGATTCGTAAAGCGGGGAACCGAGGTCATATCTTTAATTTGGGTCATGGTGTCTTACCAGGAACCCCAGAAGATAATGTCAGGTTCTTCTTTGAAACAGCCAAACAGGTTGATCAATTGCTCACTGTTCATGCGTAAGAGATTGGGTAACAGGGGATTGGGTAAAGCCTTAGTGCTGGTATGTTGACAGAAAACCTATACATCTGGACACGAAGGCGAGAACCCCTACGTCTGTCGGACATTGCGCGTCTGTAGGGGCGGGTTTATGGGTTTTCGTGTCACTATTGATGATAACGTTTATTCAAAACCCGCCCTTTCCAAAGGTAGAGGTAGGATTTCACTATTGTCGTTTCGTCCATCACCCAGATGTGACTCAACGGAATCTAGGGACCAATGTCCCTACTACAAGCCTAATATTTACATAATGTCATATCGGTTGAGTTAGGATCAGATTATCAAAAAATCTAAAATCAAATGGTTCCCAAGCGAATCTTTATGACTGGTGCTAGTGGTTGCATCGGTCAGTATGTCGCCGAAACGTTAATTCAACAAACAGATCACGAGTTGTATTTATTGGTCAGAAATCCCGATAAATTAGGATTTGACTATCATGCTCGTCCGGGGATTACGATTTGTCAAGCTGATTTACGGCAGATTGATCAATTTGGTGATTTGCTCAAAACGGTAGATGTAGCAATTTTGGCAGCAACAGCTTGGGGGGGAGTCCAGGAAGTTTTTGATATTAATGTGGTCAAAACCCTGCGATTGCTGGATTTGCTGGACACTCAACGTTGTGAACAGGTGATTTACTTTTCCACCGCTAGCATTCTCAATCAACAAAACCAGTTACTCAAGCAAGCCGGTCAACTGGGAACCGATTATATCCGTTCTAAATACGACTGTTTACAGCAACTCTCAAAACTCGCGATCGCGCCTAAAATTACTACAGTGTTTCCCACGTTGGTATTGGGGGGAGATGAGCGTAAACCTTACTCCCATATTTCATCAGGGATTAAGGATGTAGTCAAATGGATGGACTTAATTCGTTGGTTCAAAGCCGATGGGAGTTTCCACTTTATGCACGCCCAGGATATCGCCCAGGTAGTGCTATATCTGGTTGATCATCCTCCAAGTCAGGAATTGACCACTAAAACGGGTGAAGTATTATCGACCAATCGTTTAGTCTTAGGAAATCCGCGCCTCACTGTTAACCAGGCGGTAGAGGAAGTCTGTACGTATTTAGGTAAAAAAATTTATGTTCGCGTCCCCTTATCGATTGGACTAGCGAATCTATTAATTATCTTATTTCGGATTCAGATGGCGGCGTGGGATCGATTTTGCCTCAATTATCGCCATTTTAGTTATCAAAACCCAGTGAATCCCGATACATTCGGTTTACCCACGTACTGTCCCACTCTGAGTGACGTGTTGAAAATCAGTGGTCTTCCGTAGGGGCGCACCGACGTGCGCCCTTTACCAACGTGCGCCCTGCACTGACATGTATCTGTATCAATTTAAGCCACAACCCCCTCTCCCCCAGCCCCTCTCCCACCAGGGGAGAGGGGAGCAAGAAGCAAGCGGTATTCCAGAGTTATAGCAGGTCGCGCTGGTGTATTTACAACTCCCTTCTCTGAAGCTGAGTCCAGATGGGATGTTCGTGCAAACAAAGTGTAACTAGACCAGTGCGAAGCGCTATACTTTGGAAGCGTCTTTATGTGATGGTTCCCCTTCTCCCTTGATGGGAGAAGGGGTTAGGGGATGAGGGTGAAATGCTTGCCAGTCGTGCTTTTCGCCTTAAGTTGACACCAATGACTGACGTGCGCCCTTTACCAACGTGCGCCCTGCACTGACCTTAAGCCCAAAAAAAGCGATACCTTGATCTAACCCCTCCCTAACCCTCCCCTTGCCAAGGGGAGGGAACTTCAAGGACTTTGGTTTCTCCCCACACCCAACACCCAACACCCGACTTCAAAATGTAAATGTAAATTGTTACCTACTACCTATTCATTGTTCTATACAATGGAATAGTAAAGAGATGGAATTAGCAGTATGAACCCCTGCTTTCCATTCAGGTTTCGCAGGCGATACCCCGGTCAACAAACGGTTTCCTAAACAAATCTCAATAATCTTTCAGGAATCCGTCCCATGGGTGATGTAGATTAATACAGCCTTTGACAAAGGTCACTCATTCCCCAAGAGGGTATCGCGTATACTATCTGCTAGAGGAGAAGCCCAGTCATCTAACCTGAGACAGATTTTAAGCCCAAAATGCGGAGAATTCTGTAAAAACGGAAACTGGGGCGATGCGTTAGCAGTAAATCTCAGTAAGGGTTTCCTGGAAAACAGGTAACCCTTCGCGGTGAGAAAAACGGAAAACGCTGTTATCCGGTCATCAAGGGTGGGAATTCTAGTAATTAAGTGATGACACACTTCGCTCAAGTGTCGTTATCGGTCGTAATCTAAGAGATCACTATGCCAGCCACTCCTTTTGCCGACACTGAATTCGACCACGACCAACCTACCTACAGCTTGGATTTGCAGGATAACCACGGCGATATAGACAATTCTGTGGATGAATTCGTTGATCCAGATATAGAAGAGGATATCGACACGACTAGCTTTGCTAAAAGTGCCAACCGCCGTACCACAGATTTGGTGCGGCTATATCTTCAAGAAATCGGTCGGGTTCGTTTATTGAGACGAGATGAAGAAGTATCAGAAGCTCAAAAAGTTCAGCGCTATATGCGATTATTGGACTTGCGAGCTAAGTTCGCCACACCAGAGGAGCCAGTTATTGAGCATTTCGTTCATTTAATCGAAACCCATGACCGTTTAGCCTCTCAGTTAGGTCATCGTCCCTCCTTAGAACGCTGGGCGACCACTGCTGGGGTGGATGTGGCTACCCTGAAGCCAAGTCTAGTCAAGGGGAAACAGCGCTGGGCGGAGTTAGCGGAACTGACGGTTAAGGAACTGGAACAAGTTCAAGCCGAAGGATTGCAGGCGAAGGAACACATGATTAAAGCCAACCTGCGCCTGGTGGTGTCGGTGGCGAAAAAGTATCAAAATCGCGGGTTAGAACTGCTGGATTTGATTCAAGAAGGAACCTTGGGATTAGAACGGGCAGTTGAGAAATTTGATCCGACGAAGGGGTATCGGTTTAGTACCTATGCCTATTGGTGGATTCGTCAGGGAATTACCCGCGCGATCGCGACTCAAAGCCGGACGATTCGCTTACCGGTTCATATTACCGAGAAGCTGAATAAGATTAAGAAAGCCCAGCGGAAGATTTCTCAGGAACAAGGGCGCACCGCCACGATTGAGGATATCGCCAAAGAGTTGGAAATGGATGCGCCCCAGGTACGGGAAGTGCTAATGCGCGTGCCGCGATCGGTTTCCTTGGAGATTAAAGTTGGCAAGGAGAAGGATACAGAACTGGGTGACTTACTGGAAACTGAGGAAACCTCCCCAGAAGATGTATTGATGCGTGAAGCCTTACAACGGGATTTACACCAACTCCTAGCTGATTTAACCAGTCGCGAACGGGATGTGATTTGTATGCGGTTTGGTTTAGGCGATGGACATCCCTACTCCTTAGCTGAGATTGGGCGGGCGCTGGAACTGTCTCGCGAACGGGTACGGCAAATTGAAGCGAAGGCGTTGCAGAAGTTGCGCCAACCCAAGCGGCGGAATCGGGTGCGGGATTATCTGGAAGCGTTGAGTTAGAAGAATTTCCCACACATTGTAGAGACGCGCCATGGCGCGTCTCTACATGTACGGTTCGCGGACTAGCGGTTCTCCTACCCAACCTCCAATCACTTCTTCAAAAAAACCAGGCATCCATTCCGTTTTGGGTTTTGTTGGTTGTAAGACTTCAACGTTTCCTTGATAGAAACGCTCCATCATTGCTAATAACTGGACACCTCTAATAATTACTTCCTCTGGTGAATTGTATTTTCCTGTATCAACCTGACGTTGAATAAACTGTTCTAGTTCTGAAGTTAAAGATACATTCATTGATTTTTACTAAGGAATAGAAGCGAGCAAGATGCTCGCACTACAGGTTTATCCTTCCTAAGCTGTCATGCATTTAAATTGGGAATAGATGTAGAGACGTTGCATGCAACGTCTCTACACAGGTAGATTGAGAAACCATCAAGATTCTGGAAAATCCACTGCATCTCGTTCTGTTCTAATCCACTTATTCTCCGGTTTGACTAGAAACGCGAAATACAGGGGAATCTTCCACAAAATATAAAAGGGTACAGTTAAAAGCGTCTGTGCTGGTATATCATCACGGCAAAACTTAGCCCATGCCCCAATAATTGATAGTAAAATTAATAGTCCTTCTAGCCCAACAAAAATGGCTGGTATCCAAGCTATTCCAAAAACCGCCGCTAGTAACGTTCCCCCCATAGCCGCTACCCAAATCATGACAAGTAGGGAAAGGGGTGGTACAACTAAATCAAGGGCGATCGCGAATAAGTCAACCCGTCGCTGAATCACAGACTGGGTAAGGAGTCGCGGGACTTGGGTAAGTAAGGTTTGTAAATGACCATGTTCCCATCGGGTGCGCTGGGTTTTGGCGGCTTCCTGCTGCTGGGGGAGACATCCGGTGACTCTAGCATCTAAACAAAATAGGGGAGAATATCCGGCTATGGCTAAATCAATGCCAAGCTGCATATCCTCGACTATATTATTACTCGCTAGGGGTGCTTGATTAATAACTGACCAAGGAAACGCCATCCCTGTTCCCATTAATAAGCAAGGGAATCCCAGTCGATTTAATCCACGGGGACGAGCTAAGTTTTTTACCCGAACCGATAGGGCGGAAATGGTATCCTTGGGTGTAGGGTTGGGGGGTTGTTCTAATACGTAAATGGCTTGGGTAGGTCTTTTGGATGTGTTGGCACGTTGAGCGAGTTTCGCGATCGCGCTTTCATGTACGATACAGTCAGCATCTACGAGTACCACGATATCCGGTGGATCTGTGGCTAGGTGCTTGATACCGTAGTCCAAGGCATATCCTTTCCCTTGGCGTTCTGTATCCTGGCGTTCGATTACTGTTGCGCCTAATTGACGTGCGATCGCGGCGGTTTCATCGGTACAATTATCGGCAATAACCACCAGTCTGTCTTGGTCGGTTAGCTGGGGTACTATTGTTTTTAGGGTGGTGCTAATTCCAGAGGCTTCGTTGTGGGCGGGAATTAACACAGTTATGCGGGGAGGGGAGGCTGGGGCTGCTTCTGGTTGTTGACGCGGTGGGAAGAGGGCGGCGAAACACTCGATAAATAGCATCCCGATGGGGATAAGAAGGGAGAGTGCGATCGCGAATAGGATTATTTCCACGATAATAAGCCATGGCTGATTGGTAAACATGACCCGGAAACCTCGCTGTGTTTGGAACTTTGGGAATTAGGGAGAGTGCGATCGCGACAAACATAATCTCTTGTGGCTATTATAGTGTCGGCAGCTTGCTCAAGTCGAGTAAAATGTACAGTACACTCATCAAACGTTAACGGTTATGACCTGTCGGATTTGTTCAGCCGATGTATCGGTACTCCTGGATCTGGGAACCTCACCCCCCGCCAATTCTCTGAAGAAATCGCCAGAACAGTTTCAGGATTCTTATCCCCTGGTTCTAGAGATTTGTGATAACTGTGGCAATGTCCAGTTGCGAGACTGTTTGGATGAAGAAGCCCTCTATAAGGATTATTTTTATGTGACCCCTTCGTCTACATTGCTATCCCGCCATTATGATTTTCTGCAGTCGTTCTTATTCAAAAATAATTATTTAACCAGTAATTCCTTTGTGTTAGAGATTGGTAGTAATGTTGGTTTATTTTTAGACCATATTAAACCCAACGTGGCTAAAGTCGTTGGTATTGACCCAGCTCAAGAAATTAGTGAAATTGCCAATCAGAAAGGGATTGAAACGGTTTGTGACTTTTTCAACGAAGAATCATCGGTCAAACTGAAAGACCAATTTGGCAACCCGAATATTATTCTAGCGCGTCACTGCTTTGCCCATAATTGTGACCCCCATCGGATGCTTAAGGGGGTAACGCATTTACTGGATGATTCTGGCTTGTTTGTAATTGAGAATGCCTATTTGTTGAACACGATAGAGAACAATGAGTTTGACCAGATTTATCATGAACACATGTTCTACTATTCCATCCGCTCGATGAAAGCGCTGCTGGCGATTCATAATATGCATTTGGTGGATATTATTATGTCGCCTATCCATGGGGGGTCTATTGTTTTTGTCGCTAAGAAAGTCAGCGCTGAGGATAAGATTAGTTCTGCGGTAGGGAAGTATACGCTTCAAGAGGATCTCTTACTTACACCCTCAGCCTTTAAGCATTTTGTCGAGAATACCTGGAGAATTAAGGATACGTTAAGTCGATTGATTACGGGGTTAAGAGATGGCGGCTGGACGATTTATACTTATGGGGCGACGGCGAAGGGGAATACGTTGTTGAATTTTATTGGATTAACGGATAAAGAGATTAAATATTGTGTGGATAGTACACCAATGAAACAGGGGAAATATTTACCTAAGTCTAATGTTAAAGTGATTTCCGAGGAAGAATCGCAAGCGAATCCCCCGGATTATTTCCTGTTAACCGCCTGGAATTATCGCGATGAGATTGTAAATAAGGTGCGTCAAGCGGGGAATTATACGTCTCAGTTTATTGTTCCTATACCTTTTGTCCATATTTTATAAGGGTATTTGGCTATCAGGACGTATCGATAGGCGTCCTGTTGAAAGTGTTCAAAATCAACAAGATCTACATCTATAAAAGTCGAGAGTTCTTCAAATGACTACAGTTTATTTGCACATTGGTATACCCAAAACTGGAACAACGAGTATACAAACTTTTTTGTTTAACAACAGAGATAAACTTTTAGACGCATGGTAACTTGTTTTGCAAGTCCCTCTTCTAGAATTAGATGAATGATTGATTGATGTTTTAAACACTTAGGTCATATACGATAATTTAAATGCTGCAGCGTATATTTAAAAAAAAATTTGGTGTCCCCGTGAAGGGAAATAGCCAGGATGCTGATCTCCTAGAAAATGACATTTATATCCATCCTGATTCAAGGATCAGTGAATTTACGACTATTGGTGCAGGTACAAAAATCAATGGACCTGCTTTCATATCAAGTACTAAAGAATTCCCTTGCCAGATAGGAAAATATTGTGCCATAGCGCATAATCTGAGAATTAGAACAAGAAATCATTACACTGGATATATCAATTTACAGGGTGAATTCCAAAGAAAATATAATCTACCAAATATTGCATCGATTAAAGGGTCTGTGATAATAGGTAACGGTGTCTGGATAGGAGATAATGTTATTATACTTTCTGGTGTCAATATCGGTGATGGAGCCGTATTAGGAGCAGGTTCTGTTGTGACAAAAAATATACCCCCCTATTCTATAGCAGTTGGCAATCCAGCCAAAGTCATAAAGAAAAGATTTAGTGATAAAATCATAGCACAACTTTTGGAAGTTAAATGGTGGGATTGGTCAGAAGAAAAAATAGAGCGGAACAGACGATTCTTTGAAACTGATTTAAGCATTGATGAAAACTTAGATATATACCAAATACTCGTTGACTGATTTGCCAAATGAGAATTAGTCAACTAACAAATTAAATTACGTGGGAAAATTAAAACGATAGTTTCCCCCGCAGACCAAATCTCGAAACTGCCTCACCGTAAAACTTACCGCGATTTCTCAGCCGTCCTACTTATCTAAGTTGAAATTGATTTATTGCCGGGGGGATTGTTGAGAAGTTCCTTTGCCAAATTCGTAATTAAAAGCCTCAATATCTTTCTGGTACAGTTTTTCAATAAGTTCTTTTGACTCACTGTCGTAGTATTCGGTATAGTGCTTAAAAGTGTTTTTTTTGTAGTTAAAATTGTTTTTCATTTGCCTAATGTTAGTTCTAATTCTCCACACTTGAGATAGTTTAAATTTAGTGCCAGATTTATTAATGTGAGGTAGTGGAGTTTGAGGAATATCAAGTTTACTACAGACATAATCAAAGTCAGCCTGAAGATTTTCAAATCTACCTACATAATCCACCAGTTGATTGTTATCTTTGAACAAAAAATCGTACTGTGGTCTCATAAACCACCATTGTTGTTTTTGAAAATCAGGATCTATCAAGTATTTAAAGAGAAACTCTTTGAAGCTACATTTTTTAGGCCATCCCCTATACTTATAAATTGATACTATTCTATCCCAAGGATTTCGGACAAAAGAAAACTTAAAGTATGAATCAAATTGTTCTTGTGTTATGTGTCCACATGCAACATATTCGTATGCTTTAAGATGACCAAATTTCTCTGGTCCTTTATTCGGGTCGCTATTAGGTCCGAGAAGCAACGGAAACCGTGTTTCCCACGTCAAACCTACGAGAGGGAGAAAAACATTGTCTATACTTTGACCTCCGGTTTTGGGAATATGAACAAATATGAATTTGTATTCGTGGCAGAGCATACGTTGACTTCCTTGGTTTACATCATGTTTTATAGCTAATCAAACTTAATCTATTCAAGTTGCTCATATATAGCTTAACATTATTACAGCTGTAGCAGGCAACATCAACACCTAAGTTTATTGTTTTGGTGAAGGATAATTTTTGACATTGGCTTTTGGAAAATCACTGTTCGGTATATCTTTGCCCAGGAATGAACATAATTTGTCCCATCCATCTCCCTCACCAACATTAAAGGTCATGAAATCAGATCGTCCTTCAAAATAGTTCTGGATGCGGCTATGATGATAATCATAAGCTTCTAGAAAAGCATTTTCCTCAAACAAATCAGTTCCATACATTTCTTGACGCAAGACTTGCCAAGAACCTGAAGCAGGAACCGAAAAGTGTTTGCGACACGATTCAAGCCAAGCATCTTTATCTCGAACCGTTTGAATAAATTTGGCTTGGGGAAATTTATGGTCGAGTTCAACGAAAAAACGGGTAACAGGAATATCACTAAAGGCATCATATTTGTTCAACCACCATTGCCAGTCCAATTCTAGCTTTCCTTGGGTAGAAACGTGAAACATTGGCGGCATGTGAAAGCTTTTGTAGCCTAACATTTCTAACGCTTTATGGGTTGAAGTGGTTCCGGTTCGGGATAGCCCAACCACAAAAATTCGTTCTCTGTCCAAATCATTGAGATGCAAAAGCTGATACTTCAGGCGATCGTAAATTTTGGGGATTAAACTTGACATTTTTTGCACCGAACCCTCAAGATTTGGCAATTTGGTCTAACTTGGCTTTGAAAAACACGCTATTTTGAATCGAATCACTGAGTAACTGAGGCGGATCTCGATCCGGTTTTCCTTGCAAGACACGCCGCACTCGCCACACTGCGTATCCCGACAACCAAGCCATATCCGCTAGCGCCGTATACAGCCAACCGTGATTTTTCAGGAAATAGCGTCGCCGGGAGTCAAACATATACTGGGGAAGACGCTTGGGTGTGTCTGTGGGAGTTGTTACGCCCGTACTTTGTCCCACGATATGGATAATTACACTTTCAGGGACATACCAACACGTCCAACCCGCTCTTCGCGCCCGCAAGCACAAGTCTACTTCTTCGTAATACAAGAAATACCCTTCATCCAGTAAACCAACCTGTTCAAACACCTCGCGCCGGATCATGATACTCGCTCCTCCTACCCAATCCGTTTGAGTAGCCGTTTCTGGTAGAGGAGGTGCGACAATCCATTTATGTAATACTTTGGATAGTATGCCTAACCGCCAGCCTCGATCCAGTTCACTCAGGATGGTGTGAAAGCGAAAGGCACAAAGTAAAGGTGTACCATCGGGGAGTTCTTGACCGCTACCCGCCAGTCCTATCTGCGGATGCTCGTTCATGAACTTGATTAGTATCTGTAAAGCACCAGGTTTAACTAGAGTATCGGGGTTGAGTAAAAGAAAGTAATCTGGAGGATTATCGGATTCTAAGCCCTGACGAATCGCCGCATTGTTACCAAAGGCGCAGCCTCCGTTATGGTCAAGGGGAAGAACCGATGCCCAATCACCCCAACCGTTGGTTTCAATCGCCGCACGAATCAGTTCCACAGAACCATCGCCAGAGTCATTATCCCCCACGATAACCCGCGTACCGGGTAATGCTTGGACTTCACTGACGAGAGAGCCTAAGCAATCAATGGCGAGTTTGGGTGTACGGTAGTTCAGGATTGATATTAGTAAAGGCGGTGAATTGTCAGATAGCATAGAGTTAGCTAAACGATGGCATATAAAAATTAAGATTAACGGCTAAAAAACCCCTGGACAGGATTATTTTTGACCCTGGCGTTTTTGATGCCAATTCCAAGCATGAGAGATTATGGTTTTTAGTTCTGGATATTGATGCTTCCAGCCCAAAACCTTCATCGCTTTATCACTACTCCCCACTAAAGTGGGTGCATCTCCCGGACGGCGATCGCCATAGCGAATCTCAATCGATTTTCCGGTCACCTCTTGCACTGCTTCAATCACTTGTTTAATCGAAAAGCCGTTGCTATTGCCTAAGTTAAAAACGTCGCTTTTTCCGGTGTCTAAGAGATATTCTAATCCCAAGAGGTGGGCGTTGGCTAAGTCAACGACATGGATATAGTCTCGAATACACGTCCCATCCGGGGTGGGATAATCTGTCCCGAAAATAGAGACATATTTTTGCTGACCTAATGTCGTCAGCAATATCAAGGGAATCAGATGAGTTTCTGGGGTGTGATCTTCTCCCATCCGTGCTTCGGGATCAGCCCCAGCCGCATTGAAGTAGCGGAAACAGATATACTTTAATCCGTAGGCGGTCTGAAAATCAGCTAAGATTTGTTCGACCATTAATTTACTCTTGCCATAGGGATTAATCGGAGATTGAGGATGATCTTCAGGAACGGGAACGACTTGGGGTACTCCATAAGTGGCACAGGTGGAAGAAAAGACGATGTTTTTCACTGATGCCGCTAGCATAGCCTCTAAGAGGGTGAGCGTGCCAGCCACATTGTTACGGTAATACTTTGCCGGAGATTTAACTGACTCGCCCACGTAAGCATAGGCAGCAAAGTGCATGACAGCGGTAATTGAGTGCGTGGCAAAGAGTTGATCCAGTAAAGCGCGATCGCTGATATCCCCGACAATTAGCTCAACCTGTAAGACGTTTTCAACAATATCTCGATGACCGTAGATCAGATTATCGAGGATGACGACCTCATAGCCTGCATCTTTTAATAGCCGAACGGTGTGAGAGCCAATATATCCGCCCCCTCCTGTCACCAGGATGGTTGGCTTGTCGTCAGGCATCGGTGCTTACTCCTGTTTGGGTGAAATGGGATATTGAGATGAATGAGTCTAATCTATTATACTGTTGTGTACGATTCAATTTCACTGAGAACCTAATCTTGAGTTCCCCTATCCATTCCCCTTCAATGCGTATCGCGATCGTCCTGCCTGGGCTACATCGGGTTGTGCGTGGTGCCGAGGTGGCGTTTGAATCCATTGCCCAGGAACTCGCCCAAATTGAGGGGGTTAGGGTGACGCTGTTTGGGTCGGGGGAGGTGCGGGATAGTGAACCCTACAATTTTGTCTCGATCAAGAATAGTCCCCGGGAACGCTTCGAGGGCTGGATCAGTCTGCCTGTGTTTCGGAATGAGTACGTTTACGAAGAATTCACATTCTTACCTGGATTGATACGTCAGTATCAACCCAGGGATTTTGATTTAACGGTAACTTGTAGTTATCCGTTTATCAACTGGTTTCTCCGAACAAGGGGGGGTAAACAAAGACCTGCTCATGTCTTTGTCACCCAAAACAGTGATTATCCGGCTTATGCGAATCAACGGGAGTATCGTTTCTTTGGTTGTGATGGACTGGTTTGTACGAATCCAGAGTATTTTGAGCGAAATAAGGATCGGTGGTTTTGTACCTTAATTCCTAATGGGGTGAATCCGGAACGTTTTTCACCGGGTCAGGTGGAACGTGAGGCATTGGGGTTACCGAGGGATGTGCCGATTGTGCTGATGGTGAGTGCCTTAATTGGATCTAAGCGGGTGGTGGAGGGAATAGAGGCGGTATCTAAGATTGAGGACTTGCACCTCGTCGTCTGTGGCGATGGACCAGAACGAGAGAAGGTAAATCGGGTGGGACAGGAACGGATGGCGGGACGGTTCCATTGGCAAAAACTGCCGCGCGATCGCATGCCGGATATGTATCGGGCGGCGGATGTGTTTCTGCACATGAGTCTTGATGAACCTTCGGCGAATGCTTATATCGAAGCGTTGGCAACTGGGTTACCCATTGTCACCCATGACCGCAATGTCACGCGATGGACGTTGGAAGATACGGCTGTGCTAGTTGATGCGACTGATCAAGCCCAAGTGATTGCGGGTATTCGGGAGGCGTTTCAGAGGGGTTCACCTGAAGACATTGCAGCACGACAGGAATTGGTTGAACGTCGTTTTGCTTGGTCAAAAATAGGTCGTATGTATTACGAGTTTTTTCAACAGGTACTTAAGCAAGGTGGGCGAAACCAACTAGGATAGGCTCCTGAAAACATATCAAGCCAGTAAATTTTAGTCTTCCCACCATTGAGCCATAAAGCTGCTATTGAGAATCCGCCTGATTAACTCTACTTGTTCTGGCTTTAACTTTTTATGCCATGCTGTTGCAATAGACTGAGACTGAGAAGCCGTTTGAGATATTTCTTTCTCTATTTCTATAGTCCACGGCAAGTTGCATTGTTCATAGATACTCTTCATGAATTGCAGGGGTTCAGCAACCAAGTCCTCGTAGATCAGATGCACGTAATTGGGACGTCCGTGACCTGCCAGGTAAATGACTTCATTAGCATAGCACCAGTACCATAGCTCTAGCTCGTCGATCGACATCGCTGCTATATCTCCAAAGCGTTCTGCCCACCGAGAATCGCTCTCAATAATCTGCTTCAGGCGTTCGTCGTTATTCCTCTTGAGCATCACTGGATCTTGAGCCGATAGATATCGTTTAACAGCAGAGTTGAGAAATCCTCCAGGATGCCGCACGATGTGAAGAACCAGCGCTTTTGGTCGATTGAGTAGCACCCACTCAGCCCATCCTGGAACTCGATTAAGCTTTAGCACTAGGGAAGCTTTTTGCAGTGCAGTCGGATTAGCAAACCACCACGGTACTTGCCATTCAGCTTGCCCTAAACTGGGCATTACCCCGGAAAGAACTTGACGCAGCTTCGGCTTATCCAGTATTGCCGCACCACCAAGCCGACGTACTGGTTCGTAGACGTACTGGTTCGTATAAGTGTAACTTAGGATGAGTTCCTATGCGATCGCGTTCACCAAGTCTTGATGCAGTTATAGCGATTGCCTGATCCCATTGCTGTCCAAAATTTTCATCGAATGGCTGTTGGACAACGGGTGAGGGCAATTGTACAAAAGGAGAATTCTGTAACTTATCGGCTTCATTGCGACAATGAGTATAAGGACTTAGATCCAGCAGATCAAGCAACCAGTTGGTTCCAGAACGTCCTTGTCCCACGATTAAAATATAATCAGGCTGCATAAAGTTAATTAGGGAGTTAAGAAGATTTAATGGCTTGGCGATGTACCAATAGCCCAGACAACTTCACTTAAAATAAGCTCTATTAGTATCATACATTTTTACTTTGACAGACTTCTGCCACTGTGTAAGGTTAAGTTTTCTTGACAAGTAATCTGATAGAAAGAGTGCCAATCCATAGCGCTGAAGTCGAAATTGCACCCGCGCCCACCAATCTTGCAGCTTGAGTTGTTGTTCCATCACTGGGGTAACCGTTAAATGCGGTAATCCACTCAGTTCATAGCCACGCTTTTGCAGCATCACTCCGATCCGAGATTCCACCAACTGAATCTCATAATCAGAGAGTTTGCGTCGCCACTGCTGAATTAATTTCGGATCGGGTAAATCATACCTAGTTGTCTCCGTGTAACCAAACATAGCTGGGTCATAAGACATACCAATAAACTCACAGATTTTTTTTAGGGTTTCTATCGGTTCGCAAATTAACGTTTCATATTTAACCTCAATTTGTCGTTCGGCTGGGATAATGCTAGTTAGTTGAGTCCATATTTTTTCAGCGTCTATCCAACGCTCTAGCCCTGTCCAAACATTACCCGCCCAACCCATACCAATGGATGAACGTGCCACATCTCTGCCATCACGAACCAGGTGGATAAAACGAGCATGGGGCCAAATCTGTAACAATCTATCGAAGTGGCGGTGAACCGCAGCCCCAACTATTGATTTGCCTGCGCGATCGCGCTTTTGCACCAAAAAGCTGTTCACGAGTTGGGAATAACTTAAACTGCGATCGATAGTAAAACCACTATCCTGAAATATTCCATTGGTTTCTAACCACTGATAATACTCATCCAGTTGAGGCAATTCGCCACTCTCAGAGATTTTGTCAACAGCATACTCAAATTCACTACACCAGGCAATTTTGGGATGGTGATCAAGCATAAGCCTTAAAACTGTTGTTCCTGAACGTTCAGCCCCAACTAGAAAAATTGGTTCAACCACTAAAGGCTGTTTTATTGTCATAGTAGATTGATTATCCCTTCATAAAATACCTAAACTCAGTTATTATAACTAAACGAATTGTTAACACACCTTTCACGAATAAACCTTGACGGGGTTAATCATACTGATGTTTTCTGGATTGAGCCAGAGTACGCTTCGTCGCTGATGCACGAGAACTCCTCACCTTAGTGGAAATTTCAGTCCCTTGGAGTACCAGCCCAGCTATTCCTCCACTAGCAAGTGGAAAGACTGGATTGAACATGTTATTGGTCAGATTATCAGCCATATACAGAGTTACAACTAAACCTACTGCTACTGCTGGTGCTACTTTAGGATTAAACCACAAATGAGCCGGATAACGCCTGCATAAAACTACCACAGGCAGTAATAGAGCTGCTGTTATACTAAATAAACCAACAAGTCCCTTAGTGCCAAATGTAATGATCCAAAAACTGTCAATGTTGGTAGCAGCTACACGCTCTCCATACCAGTTATACTCATACACGCGGTTTCTATTCCATCCGCCCCAACCAAGAATTATCCGCTGCCGTGCCTTAGCTCCCAAGATATGTTCTGTATTAAATCGAGTTTCTAAAGAGCCAGCTCGTTCTTCATTGGTGATATCCGTCATAACCGAAATGATCTGATCCTGCTGTTGTACAGTAAACTGTCCAGTTGCCACATAGTACTGGTAAAAGAAGATACCTCCAATTAGGAGCAATAATGGCAGGGCAGTACGGAGCCATTTGGCAGCAAACAAGATGATAATGCCAAACGCACCTAGAAACCAAGCTCCTGTGGATTTACACAGTATAAAAGTAATTAGCAACAAAGGTACGAGCCAACGCACGGGAATACCCCAGAATCGCTTGATCACTCGAGCTTTCCACAGCCAAATCCCAACTAGGGTAGTTGCCATCATCCATACGCCCACTGCCAAACCATGCTGCATAAAAACTTGTGGTCTAAATCCTCCATACCGCATCGTTTGCCCAAAACCATGGGGGAAATAGCCATACACCATGATGTGTAGCTGGGGACTCATGCGGATTTCATACAGGCATAATGGAACATAAACTATCCCACCCATGAAGATCGCGATCGCCAATAGACGCATTCCTTTGAGGTTGTTAAAGTAGATTCGCCCTAGAAAGTAGGGAAATCCCCACTTGACCGTTTCACCAAGAGTTGCTGAAAGACCATCATAAAGACCCAAACCATTGCTCAAAGATGAAGCGAGGGGGCAGACACACCAGATGAGCATGGGCAGGTCAAGCCAACCAAGTTTAAAGGACTGGAAGCGTCCCACATCAAAGATGCAAGTAGCCAGCAAAATGCCATAACTCGCCGCAGACACCCGGTCATAGTCTGGGAAGCCGACAAATGAAAATGCCGCTTTCTGGGGCAGAAATAGCCAAGCACCAATAAAACCAATCACTACTGCTTTTTGGACTGGATACCGACTAAACAGGTACAAAACAAGGGGTATCCAGGCAAGCATGGCGAGTTGGGCTTGGGGAGTCATAAGCTCAGCATTGGGTACACTTCAATTCAGGTTAGTACAATAATTTACCTACACTTTCCTATATCTTATAGTTTATCTTATAGTTTTATCTCCGATTCTAATCGATTTAAAAATTTGATCACAAAACAGTCACACTTAATCATCTCAGACGACGCCCCACCAGGAAATTTTGAGTTACTCTACTATTATATGCTATAATATGGTACTTTCAGATGATTCGTGTACAGCCAAAGCACTGAAAGCCTTGCTGGGCAAGGGTTGCTTGTTTAAATCTAAAATGAAAACGCTATATAGTGTTTTTATTTGGGTCGTGAACACATGAACCTGGTAAAAAGGCAATGGGCAATGGGCAATAGGCAATAGGGGAAAGAGATACAGAGTTTTTAAGTAATCTAAGAAAAGACCTCCTCGGTTTACAACTCATTTACAAATGCTATATAACGTATTATTCTTTGGAAGTCGTCAACTTTATTCTTGAAAACTTTGCTATACTATTTAAGTAGTGATTCAATAATAAATGACATTATAACAATGAAAATATTAATTGCTATAGCCAATTATGGAACAAAAAACGACAAATATCTCCATCAGGTTTTAGAACAGTACCATCTTCTCCCCTATCAAAAAACAATAATAGTTCATACAAACGTTACCAAAGATTTAGGAGATGACGTCAAGGTAGAAGTGGGATTACCCACACCTGATCCTCGCTCATTAGTATGGTCACATCGCCGATTGTTTGTTGAAAACGCCGATAGGTATGATTTGTACATATATACAGAAGACGATACACCACTGTTACCAGATAATCTAGATTATTACTTGAAAGTCAACAAATATTTACCAGACAATTATGTCCCCGGCTTCTTGAGGTACGAACTCGGCTCAAGCGGTCGAGTAAGCTTCCCTGATATTATGGGTTCGTATCATTGGTATCCTGATTCCGTCAAATCATTCGATTCATATACATTTGCCGAGTTGAGCAACAAGCATTCAGCCTTATATGTTTTGACTCGCTCTCAGCTGCAGACTGCTATCCATTCCGGTAACTACGCATTACTTCCCCACCGTTCACGCTATGATATTATGGCAAGTGCGGCATCAGATCTATTTCACAACTGCGGATTGACTAAGGTGATATGCATTTCCCATATTGATAAATTTTTACTACATCATCTATCCAACAAGTACGTAGAGCGGTTTGGTTTATCTAAGGAGGATCTGGAGGCTCAGGTTAAAGCTTTAATGGAAGTGAAATCAGGCAGCTTATCCAAGTCTAGCCTGTTTAATACAGAGACAAAATTACTTAAGGGGTATAACAAACACTATTACAGCAAATGTGAGCAAATTGTCAACTCAGTTAGTGCCAAAAGCAAGAAAGTTCTATCGGTTGGATGCGGGATCGGGAAAACTGAAGCAGCGTTGGTAGAGAGGGGACATCAAGTGGTGGCAATACCACTTGATGAAGTTGTTGCTGTACCAGCACGTTCTAGAGGCATTGCAACAGTCGAATCTGACTTTGAAAAAGCCTTGGCTAGTTTGTCAAAACAACGATTTGATTGTATTGTTTTTGAGGACGTATTAGCACATCTACACGATCCAACAATAATATTGACACGTTTTGTTAACCTTCTGAATGACCAAGGGCAAATAATGGCAACGTTCTTGAACACAAAATATGATAAATTCACAGACGAGAGTTTTGAACCTCTTGATCAAACATTGAAAGGTGTTTATGACTTTGAAACATTAGGTCTGCATCTAACCTCAGAGCAGATGGTACGTTCTTGGTTTCATCAATCTGGATTAAAAGTCCAGAGTGTTGCTTACTACAATTTCCTAAATCGGCAGAGGCGAATCTATAATGGGTTATCATTTGGTTGGCTAGCAAAGAAATGGGCAAAACGATTTCTGATCGTAGCCGTCCGACAAAGAAAATGAGTTATTTTCGAGTGAGAGTACCTAAAATATAATTTGAGGTTATAAGCAAATTATGTCTGATTTTGTGTCAAGAATTCATGATCGGATTAAATACCAAGTCTTGCGATTAGAAGAATTAAATAGAGAGAGGATTTTTGGAATTGGGCTTTCGAGAACGGGAACGACAACTCTCTGCAAATCCTTAGAGCTATTAGGATACAAAAGTTTTCATATGCCACCAATATTGCGGCTTTCTTCAAAAGGTTCACTAGATCTGGATTGGCCCTGGTGGTTGAATAAGTACGATGCTTTTAGCGACACGCCAATTGCACGTTTTTTTGTTGAGCTAGATCAGAAATTTCCAAATTCAAAGTTTATACAAACAGTTCGTGAAAAAGAGGCTTGGCTAGAATCTTGCCGCAAGCATTTTTCTGTACCTTTTCCAAAAACATGGGAGGTGTTAAATCAAGAGTTATACGGTTCTTCTTCTTTTGATAGAGAACTTTTTTCAGAAGCCTACGACCGCTACAATAAGACTGTTAATGAATATTTCCAAGGAAGAACAGATTTTATTAAGATTAACTTCTGTAGTGGAGAAGGATGGAATCAATTATGCTCATTTCTTCATAAAGATGTACCCGATATAGGAGTTCCAAGAGAAAATTATAAGAGGTATGCTACAGAAAATTCAAACAAAGAACGAGAACGATAGGATAAAACTTATTTTTGCTGGATTCTTTGTGGATTCTTGAGGTTTCAGTATAGTTAATCTTTACTTCTCTAAAACCACCTCCTGATAACTCCCCGACTTCACCACCCGCCCCTTCTCCAACATATATATGCGATCGCAGTTCTCAACCGTAGACAGCCGATGAGCAATCACAATCAGAGTTTTCGTCCCCGCCAGCGAGTTAATCGCCGCCGTCACCCGACTCTCTGTTTCATTATCCAATGCTGCCGTCGCTTCGTCCAGTACCAAAATCTCCCGTTCATGATAAAGCGCCCTAGCAATCCCTATCCGTTGGCGTTGTCCCCCTGATAAACGTAGTCCTCGTTCACCCACCCCTGTTTTTACCCCATCGGGCAATTGCTCAACCAATTCCTCAAGCTGCGCCGCTGCGATCGCCTTGTACAATCGTCCCTCATCAATCTGATCATCAGGAACACCAAAGGCAATATTCCGTTCGATTGTATCATCGGTCAGAAAAATAGACTGGGGAATATACCCAACTAGATTTTGCCAAGAGCGCAAATTCTCATAGATGGATACACCATCGACTTTAATATCTCCACTCTCTAGATCCAACAGCCCTAGTATCACATCCACTAACGTTGTCTTTCCCGCTCCCGATTTGCCAATTAACGCAATCGATTCCCCTTTCTGAATCTTAAAGGAAATCTGGTCAAGCGATAGTTCTGAAGCTTCCGGGTAACCATAGGTCACATTGATTAATTCAATTTGATTCGCAAAGGTCAGAGTTTCATTTCCTTTATTTTGCCCATGAGCTGACCCATTTACCCTTGAATTGGGCAGCCTTTCTAGACGATTGTGGACTTCTCGGTTTTCTATCTCCTTTAAATCCAAGTAGAGCATATCCAGAGCATAGCTTGACGTTCGCAGTTTTGCCATCGACTGGATTAACTGACTGGATGCCGGAATTAAGCGCACTGAAGCGACGGCAAAAACCCCCATCACAGCGGTTAAATCTTCCCCACTTTCATTAAAGAAAATCTGAAACAGAGAGACAAAAAGGACGACAAATACAATCAAACTTGTTTTAATAAAAATGTTAGGCAATAAATTAGACGCTTGGGATAAAGTCGCAGCCCTAGCATATTTGCGAACTTGCGCGTCCATTTGATTCTCGAAATACGCTTCACACCCGATTACCCTTGTCTCTTTTAATCCACCCAGACCATGATTGATGGTGCGAATCATTTCTTTCTGAGTTTGCGATTGAATTTTTCCCCAGCGCTTAAACTTATGTCCAAATTTGTTGAACACTAAAAATGTTGGTACTAAAATCACCAAAATCATTACCAGGAGTAAGGTGTTGTTGTAAGCCATTAACCCCATTAAAACCCCGACGACAATGCCGTTCGTTGTAAAAAGGAGTAGGGCTAACAAGCATCCCGTAGTAAACTGATTTGTTTCACTAATAATATTTTTAATGATATTCGCTGTATTTTGCTTTAAGTAAAATGTATAGGGCGCTGTCAAATAAGCCTTGAGTAATCTGGCGATCAGCAAACTCTTTTGCTGATAAGTGTAGCGATAGATATAAGTTTGAGTCAGAAAATATAACAAGGCTTGAATACAAAAAACGGCAATAATGACCAATCCAACGATGGGAATAAACTGCTGAGGAGATTCAAATCCTGACTTTCGATAAGCCCAGTCCAGTACAGTAATACTTTCAATTGATTCTGGGTTGGACGCTAAGCTGATGAAGGGTCCGACTAAACCAATGCCAAAGGCTTCGAGAATTGAAGTGAAGATAAATACCAATAAAAGGAAGATAAGACTTTTCCGGCTTCCCGTTAGGACGTATAAAACTTTGGCAAGGTACTCAATCATCTGAATAAGTGTTTCTTTTAATTTTAGAGTCTATTTTGCTGAACCGCTAGGTAGGGGGAGGGGCGTATGTCAACCACACCTGTCAACTTAAGGATAAAACTTATACTGGTATGTTGTATCAGTTGTATCATCAGGTAGAGCTAAGTTAATTTCCAGTCGAGTAATCCCATGTACTCTTGAGCCACCTTTTGATTTGACTCGTCAAATAGTTTCATTATTTCAACTCGCTCTGTCTCTGTCATAAAATCACTGTTGATTAAAAAATCAGGGATTTGGGCTATCGTGTTAAAGAGTTGACTATCTGGCTTTCGACTTTCAGTTTTATAGAATTGCTGAATCGCAACCCTAACTTTTTGGGTTATCCGATTAGCCGGAACAGTTTTGTTAATAAATCGCATCAGCTTGAGCGCCTTATAATCAGGAGTAACATTTCGTCGCTCTGTGATTTTATCTATATCTTTATCTCCATTCGTCTCTAGATCTATATCTATGTTCGTTTTTGCTAAAAATTCATTAATCACCCCCCGCTTATCGTAGGGGATAACTATTATGTTTTCCTTGCCAAATGCCTCAGCCCAGGGTGATAACATTTTATAGTAATTGCCTTGCTCCTTATGTTCTAATATAAACTGTCTGAAACTCTTGCTGTAACCCACTTTTATCCTTAAACAGTAATAGGAGCGGAAATATTCATATTGATTTCTTAGATAAACTATGATTTTTGTGTCGTAGCCTTTTAAGTAATTTTTAATTAAAGAAATCTTTTCTGGTGCTAATAAGTCATATAGACTTTCTGCACTCAATATCACCTTTTCTGGTTTTTGATGAAGTTCATTGATTTCTTTTTCAATATCCTCCCAATCACCAGCTTTTTTGTCATAATGTTTGTTAATATCTTTCGTGAATGACCAAGTGAGATTATGATGAGCAAAGCAAATGGTACTCCCTCTATCAGGTATACCACTTTGGGGATATAAAACACCTTGCCTTAAAAGTTTGTCTCTGTGGCTAAATAGGAACCCTTGTAGGCTGCTTGATCCGGTTTTGGGTGTACCAATGTGAAGATAAACTGTAGTCATTAAGAATAGGAGTATCTATGATTTTTGATCCAATCCTATCACTCTAATGGAGTGACAAGCAATAGGCATAAACTCAATTGAGGCTCAAACTAGCTCAATTTGCGAGTCATCTCCAATCATAAACCGCAACGCTTTGGGACGCCGTGGCGCGATACTCAACTTTGCCCGTTGTCCAATCACACTATCCACTATCCGCTGCTGCACGCCAATCACCTTCGCCCCCTGTAAAATCACACTATGTTCTAAGTCCGTATCAACCAGCGTAACCTGGTCAGCTACACTACTATAGGGACCAATAAAACAATTTTCCAGATGACAATCACTGCCAATCGTCACGGGTCCACGAATTGTACAGTTGACCACCTGGGAACCCTGACCAATCTTGACCCGCCCAATCACCTGACTATTTTCATCTACCTCACCCTGAACAGAAGTTTCTAACAGGGTATCCAAAATCACCCGATTGGCTTCCAACAGGTCATCCTTTTTCCCTGTATCCAGCCACCAGCCTTTTAACTGGAAGGATTCCACCTGCTTGGGTTGGTCAATCAGATATTGAATCGCATCGGTAATTTCCAACTCCCCTCTAGCCGAGGGTTGAATATTCGCGATCGCCTGGTGAACTGTGTTAGAAAATAGATAAATTCCCACCAGTGCCAGATTCGAGGGTGGCACCTTGGGCTTTTCCACCAACTGCAAGACTCGCCCTTCCTCATCCACCTTCGCCACGCCAAAGGCGGTGGGATTCGGAACCGAACACAGCAGGGTGAGGGCATCTAGATTTCGCTGTTGAAACCGTTCGATAAATAGGCTCAAATCACTTTGTACCAGGTTATCACCCAGATACATTAAAAAGGGTGCATCCCCTAGAAACGGTTGAGCAATCTTGACCGCATGTGCCAATCCCGCTGGTTGTTCCTGGAGGATATAAGTAATCTTAGCCCCAAAGCGATCGCCTGTTCCGGTTTTGGTCTTCACTTCTTCTCCGGTTTCTGGGCTGATAATAATTCCGATATCGGTAATCCCTGCGGCGACGATGGCTTCAATTCCATACCACAAAATCGGTTTATTGGCAACAGGTACGAGTTGTTTTGCCCCAGTATAGGTTAGGGGGCGTAGTCGCGTTCCTTTTCCGCCGGAAAGAATGAGTGCTTTCATTAGAACTTGTTGAGATTGGCTGGATTATCGCCGGGACATAAATCTCTGGAACTTAAAGCCCACATGAACAAAGTTTGTATGTAGTCAGCGCTTCAGCGCTGATGGCACTAAAGTGCCTACTACGAACGTTCCATTTCCTCTAAGTTACTATATCCTCATAGTCTAAGTTCAAATCGGTAGGTCAGACCAAAGATCTTTCAACGGTGAATCGCGAATCACAGAAGCAATATCGGCTTGTTGTTCATCCGTAAGCTGGGTTTTCCACTTGGACATACTGGTGCGGGGATCGCGGTAGACACTAAAATATGCCTTAGATTTATCAGATAACTGGCGTTCACCAGTGGTTGATTCATTGATGAAGTCGCGAGTGGTTTGACCGAGTTTCCAGCCCACGAAGTTAAAGATTTCCGTAATTTTGCCCTGGGGATCATTACATAAATCTTCATAGACAATGACTAATCCCTGGTCATAGGAGCGAGTATACTCAACCAAGGGTTCAACTTGGATACGCCAGATTACAGCATCTAACTGCATATCTGACATTTCCTGTAAGCGATCGCGATACTCAGACAAGAAATTCCCCCCAACGGCGTCAATTGATCGCCGCATTCCTTCTATTTTATCCAACTGGGAGCGCTGGTTAAACTGATTGAGTTCTTTCCCCTTGAGCGTAGACGCAATTCTGCCAAAGGGATTACGGATCATCCCAATCAACTTAGGCTGTAGCACCTCACACAGGCGGGGTAAGAGGGGAGTAGGGAAATTCACATCCTTAATTAGGATAGGAGTCTCTGAAGTGAGTTTAGTTTTACCATACCAGTGATAGAGAGGCTTCAGGGCTTCGACACGACTACCTAAACCATACAACAGGTGTAAGAGTTGGGGATTTTGCCAGCGAAAACTCTTGGCGGGAAATGGGGGTAAATCAACGTCATGGTCAAAATTAGAGCACAGCGACGCAAAGCGACGACGTAATTCCTTAACGTCGCCCGACTCTAAATCATTTTTCCACTCTCGGTAAAGGGGCGAGCGCACAAAGGGTTCAAATTTATAACTACAATGTTCATAGCTATCCATCATCCGACCTAGCCACGTTGTACCCGAACGCCCAGGACCGGTAATGAGAACATAGTTAAAGGGTGAGTCGTCCTTTTTCAACTGGGTTGTATTCCCACGACGGGTTGGATTAAGCTGATCAGACATTATTGGTGAGCATAGAGTTGTTTGAGCATTTGCCGCAGTGCTGTGCGCCAATGGGGGGGATGAGTACCTAAAATGGCGGATATTTTCTTGCTAGAGAGTACAGTATAGGCTGGACGGGGGGTGGGTATGGGATATTCTGAGGTATTAATCGGCACAACTTGCTGCACGTTTAAGGGAAAACCCAGTTGTCGGGCTTCCTCGAATATAGCTACGGCAAAATCATACCAACTAATGGCACCACTATTGGTATAGTGATAGATACCTGTCAGAGACTCAGAGTTGAGGAGGGGAATTAACTGCGCGATCGCATGGGCTAAGTCCCCTGTCCAGGTTGGCGCCCCCACTTGATCCACAACTACTCGCAGTTCTTCCCGTTGTGCCCCGACTCTTAACATGGTCTTAACGAAGTTGCCCTTACCGTGAACCCCATACACCCAAGCTGTTCTAATAATAACAGCGCGATCGCACGCCTGTTGTACTCCTGTTTCTCCTAAACGTTTCGATTTCCCGTAGGCGTTTAAGGGATTGGGTGTATCTGTTTCAGTATAGGGTGTATTTTTTCGCCCATCAAAGACATAATCGGTAGAAACGTGAATTAAACCTGATCCTAGCTCTTGGGCGGTTTCTGCCATAATTGTGGGAGCTGTCCCATTAATCGTATTTGCCAGTTCAGCTTCGCTTTCGGCTTTGTCTACGGCGGTGTAAGCGGCGGCATTTACAATCAAGTTAGGCTTAATCTCCCGAATAACCTGACGGATTTGATCGGGTTGCGTCAAATCCAACCCCTGGCGGTCAACACCAATCACCTCCCCCAAGGGAACCAGGGTGTGTTGGAGTTCACTCCCCAGTTGTCCAGCGATACCGATGAGTAAGATGCGTGTCATGGGTAAACCTCTGCTGTTTTCAAAGGTTGACCAGCTTGATCTTTTGCCGATAATATTGGCTCAGTGGTGAGTTGCCAGTCAATTGCCAAGTCGGGATTATTCCAGAGTAAGGTTCTTTCGTGTTGTGGGGCGTAGTAATCCGTGGTTTTATACAGTACCTCGGCTACCTGTGACACCACGTAAAACCCATGGGCAAATCCTTCTGGTATCCAAAGCTGGCGCTTATTGTCAGCACTCAACAGACAGCTTACCCATTGTCCAAATGTCGGAGAACTTTTGCGGATATCAACAGCTACATCCAGTATTTCGCCAACAACCACTCGCACGAGTTTGCCCTGCGGTTGCTGGATCTGGTAGTGTAGTCCTCGTAGGACGTTCTGCCCGGAACGGGAATGACCATCCATGACGAACTCAGCCGTGATGTTGGCTGTTTCGGCAAAAGCTTTGTGGTTGTAGCTTTCTAGGAAAAAACCACGGTCATCGGTAAAGACGCGGGGTTCTAAAATTAAAACTTCTGGAATTTGAGTGGGAATAGTTTTCATTTATCGTTGATTGACCCGGAAAGTGATAGGCACAGGATAAACCAGAAAATCCGGCTCCTAAGATGATTAACTTATCCATTTTTGCTTTGCTTTTAGACTATAATATATGCTACGGGTGGTTTCTTTTTTTATTCTATTGACTTTATTTTTTTATGCTACTACAAAAATCAACAATGAACTTTTCTATTCTACCCCTTGGCTCATGAATTTTATTTAAGTATTTGCTGGTATATGTAAATTCGTCACTTTTCGGAAAATGTAGACTAGCCACAGTCTCAGGAATAACCAATTCAACTTCCTCATTGAAATGATTGATCAGGACATTCTGTACGAGTTCAGCTAATCTTCTAATACTAATAGTGTTAACACCGTAAATGTGTAATAAATTAATTTTATCCATTACAGACTGCGACTTTTCTATAACTCTACAAATATCAGTAACCGACACAAAGTTCCTTTTTTGTAATCCTGGTGTTTTCAGAACTATCTTATGATGTTCAATCGCTTCTCTGCAAAAAGCTAGGGGAACTAAAGTCCATCTGCCAAAGTTTTCTAGATCGACAGGAACCCCAAAGAAATTACTCGGTCGAATAACCATTCCCTTGATTTTTCCTTCACGAGTATACATTTGAACATATTGCTCAGCTTGCAAATGGCTGAGTCCATAATCATTAACGGGCAAAGGTTCTGTAGATTCGTTGATCTCACCTTGAGGATGCCCAAATACATGAAATGTAGAGAGATAAATAAAATGTTCAATATTATTTTTTACACAAAAGTCTAAAGCGGCTTTAGTACCTACAACATTGTGATAAATACTGCGATAGGGTTGTTCTCTACACGTCACTTCATGAGCTGCAGCCGCATGAATAAACAGATCAACATGGCTGTCTATCGTTAATTCAGCAAACTGTTCTGGCGAGTCGAGATCACACCAAATGTCTGCATTATCTTGGCGACAGGCTTTTAGAACCTGCCATCCCTTATCTTCAAAATATCGACAAGCAATTGAGCCAAAATAGCCATTTGCTCCCGAAATAATTAGGCGGCTCATACTATTTTCTTAATTCCTATAAATAAAGGGACTTTGGAAGTTGGAAAAATCTTGGAAACTTTTATCCCTCTCTGAGATAATTGGATCTAGAGCTTGCCAGGGTATGCCCACTGAATGCCAGTGAATCCCTGTATCATATTCAGCCGCATAAACGGTAGAAACTTTATAGAGCATAATAGCGGTTTCACTCAGGACATAAAAGCCATGGGCTAAACCCGGAGGAACATATATAATATTGGCTTTCTCCGCACTCAAATCAAAGGTTTCAAACTTGCCATAAGTAGGTGAACCAACCCGTAAATCAACGACGGCATCCATGACTTGACCTTGAACACAGTAAACCATTTTCGTGTGTTCGTGTGGAGGGAGTTGAAAATGTAGCCCTCTCAAGACATTTTGGTAAGAAATGGAATAATATTCCTCGGTAAATGTTGTCTCCAGTTGATGCTGTTTAAACACCTCTTGATGAAACGTTTTAACGAAGCAGCCACGACTATCTTTTAATATCCTTGGCGTGATTTCGTAACAGTTAGGAATCGTTGTTTCACGGATTTCCATGCTTCTGACTAGGGTTGATTTCTGGTTTTCCCGATGATTGGCTAGAATTGATTTAGCTGGCTAAGTTATACTCGTCTTTAACCCTCTCCTGATTTAGCCCGACAAAATTCTCGAATCGTTTCCGCTACATAGGTTAACATCTCTTCGGTCAACCCTGGAAACACTCCAACCCAGAATACTCCTTGCATTACCCGATCCGCATTAGCAAGATCGCCAATAACGCGGTAATTTAATCCCTGGTAAAGCGGTTGTCGCACCAAGTTCCCGCCAAACAACAAGCGTGTGCCAATGCGTTTCTCTTCTAAGTATCGAACTAAATCATTCCGGATAAACGGTGCATCTTCTTTGACATAAATCGGAAAACCAAACCAACTCGGTTCCGAATTCGGTGTCGCCTTGGGTAAGACTAATACATCCTGTAAATCCTGTAATTGCTGATGCAGAAACTCAAAATTTTGTCGCCGCTTTGCCACAAAATCGGGTAACTTATCTAACTGCGCCACTCCGACAGCCGCTTGCATATCGGTCATCTTAAGATTGTAGCCGACATGAGAATAGGTGTACTTGTGATCATAGCCAGACGGTAAATCCCCCAATTGCCAGCCAAATCGCTTCCCACAGGTATTATCTACCCCAGGAGCGCACCAGCAATCTCTGCCCCAATCGCGAAACGATTCGACAATTTTTTTCAAGCGAGTATCGTTCGTTAATATGGCTCCCCCTTCCCCCATCGTCATGTGATGAGCCGGATAAAAACTCACGGTTGCTAAATGTCCAAATGTTCCCGTTTTTTGACCCGCGTAGAGACTTCCCACCGCATCACAGTTATCCTCAACTACCCAGAGATCATGCTTCTGAGCAAACCCCATCACCGCTTCTAGGTTGAAGGGATTGCCTAAGGTGTGAGCAACCATAATCGCTCGGGTTTTATCCGACAAAGCCGCTTCTAACTGATCAATGTCAATCTCATAGCTGGGTAACTTGACATCCACAAAGACTGGCACTAACTGATTTTGGAAAATGGGATTTACTGTGGTGGGAAAGCCAGCGGCTACGGTAATAACTTCATCCCCAGGTTTGATTCGCCTCTCGCCTAATTTGGGTGAGGTTAGGGCAGTGAGTGCCAATAAATTTGCGGATGAGCCAGAATTGACTAGCAAGCAATGTTTGATTCCCATCCACGCGGCAAATCGCTCCTCAAATTCTGCCGCATACCTGCCTGTGGTTAGCCAAAAGTCTAAGGAGGCATCGACTAGCTTGATTAATTCCTCTTGATCAAATACTTTACCAGATACAGGAATATAGGTTTGACCCGGAACGAATGAACGAGGTGCAAATTTGAACTGGTAGTAGTTTTGAACAGCCGCAAAAACTTGCGATCGCAGGTTTTGCTCTTGTTCATCGTGGTTAGATTTAGGTAGGGATTTAGATACTGATTGAGTCATAGCCAATCTCCTATATATTTATACATAACTCATTATCTGTAGCCCAGAATTTAGCTAATCTCAAGGACTTGAATAAAATAGTCTTCCATCTGACCGCCCTAAATACTCCTGGGCAACCTTTCGATTTGATGTTTCAAACTCATTCATAATATTAGCTTTATCTTCTTTTGATAGTAGTTCTTCATTTATTAGAAAATCGGGGATAAAGCGTGACATAATAAATGCCAATTTTATTGTTAAATTCGTGTACATTGTCATATATTTTCTGACCAACACAGATTGTTCAAAATAATACCGAGCTTGATGATTTTTTTTAAATCGTTTCATTTGACTTATTTCGTCCATCAAATTTTTAATTTTTATAATTTTTCCATTCAAAGAAACATTTCTGATCATTGCATGGCTTAAATCGAAGTCGCTTTGATTATGATTGAAATCAATAGTTTCAAAAAAATCATCCAATAAGCTACCATTAGTCATTTGCTCTTTTTCAAAAATTCTCACAATTATATTCTTAATACCAAATGATTTTCTCCAGGGTTCAAGTATTGAATAAAAATCACCTATTTTTTTATTTTGCCCAACCCATTGCATTATGTCTTTCATATTATTATAATTAATATCATTTATCTGTGGAAAATTATTGAAGTAAATAGGGAATTTTACGTTTTGATTGTACCATGACATAAAAAACTCATCTTGCCTCCTTATGTAAATAACAATCTTAGTTTCATAGCCATCTAACTTTTTTTTTACCAATTCAATTATATCGGGATTATAAAACTCTTGCTTAGCCGTAAAAGCTTCTGAAGAAATTATAACGTTTTTCGGTTTAAGAGTCTTTATTTCTCTTTTCATATTTTCCCACCTACCTTCCATATTATTGCTGTTTAACTGCTCATTAGCACATGGATTTTTTGTTCTATAAATTTTTAGCAATCCATTTGCTAAACCGTGATGATTCTTTGATGTGATGTTTTGTTTGTTTAAAATTTTTGTAGGTAGAGGATACAAATACCCTTGCTTTAAAAGCTTTTCTCTGTTCTCAAATAAAAAGTGTTGTAAGTAGGTTGTTCCTGTTTTTGGCATTCCAATGTGTAAGTAAATAGTTGTCATAATAAACTCCCTAATGCAGTAACTAGTTTGTTATTTTTATTACCTCATCAGCTAACCTAGTGAACACCTTAACTGATGTTGATTCTCCAATTCCAGCAAACGTTCTATAACCTCTGATACATTAACTCTGACATCAACTTGGAAATCAACGTTACCTGTCATTTCTTCTCTCGTCGCTACACTATGCTTTTCCTCAATTCCATGATAATATCCGTAGGTATGCTTGAGAGATTTTGACAAATAGTAATAATGAGTATAAGCATAATGATTTGGAAATATCTCTAATACTTTAGTTTGATCAGCAAAAATAATGTTAGTAAGTCCAGCACCAAATGAGCCTACTACATAGTCAGCATCATAAAATAGCTCTATTTCTGATTCTAGTGGCATATCTTCTAAAAAATACTTTTTAAATCCATAGGGTTTCAATGCTTCAAAAAGCTCGTCTTCATTTATTATTTTTCTTTTTTTTGCCTTGGATCTAGAAATAAAAATTCGGTTAACCTTCTTACTTTCTCGTTTAGGTAATACTTTGTCTCTAAAATATTCAACATATGCTGATGGTAAATAACCACAATCTTGATTAGACATCAAAGTCGGATAGATTAATTTATCAATTAAATAAATGCTGTCAAGATTTTCTACGACACTTATTTTAACATTTTTAGGCGCTAACCTTTCGATAAAGAAGCGTTCTTTAGTACTAGGTTCAATGGGATATAACAGTTTAATTTCATCGATATTTTCATAAGCAGGTTGGTTGAGTAAATAGAGTCTCGGCACTCGATCTATCAAAGTATGATAGTGATTTAAAGTTCCTTTCCCCGGTTGGTTATTTTCAAGGCGTCCTATTAGCATAATTGTGCTACAAACACCTGGTATTTTTTTCGATTGACTAATTTCGGTTCGACTTACAAAATGAGATGTATCAGTAAAATCTATGTTTGCCTTTGTTATAAAGTCCAATATTTTATTGGATTTAAAACTATACAAATGGATTGCTTTATTTATCCTTGTATTTATTGGTTTTCCTGATTCTGTATATATCCGCCCATATCTAGGAGCATAAATTACTTTACTGAGATGAACTGTATGTATAGGTGGAACAGTATAGTGATCTGAGTGTATGGCATCAAGACACCTTGCAAGATGCATTTGCTTTACTTCTGGAGTAGCAACAGTTTCTGGGTGAATTGGATATAATTTTTCAGTATTAGGAAATAAATCTTCTGGGGAAGGCAAAGACAATGGGAATAAGATTGATTTTATTGATTTGGCTATTTTGTAGATGTTTTTGACAATGATATTTTTGATAAATGATGTCTTCATACTCTTTCTTTATCTTCCTTTATAGAACAGCTTTTTTCAGCTATCAAATATTGATTTTTGTAATAGTTCTTCCTGTCTTTAACCTGCTAGTGTGTAAGTAAATTCTTTTCATAATAAACTCCTTGATTCAGTTTCCATTAAATTAGCTCTGGACTCATCTTCACTACAGCATCAGCTTGGTATTTCTCAATCTGCCGCCACGTTAACGCTTGAAACTGCTCACTATCTCCTGGAGACATTTGAGCCGCTTCCCGATACCAAGCCACCGTTTCCTCCACTGTTTTCTCAAAATCCCAAACAGGTTGCCATCCCAAGACATGAAAGGCTTTATCCGTAACCAAGTTAAGTAACTTTGCCTCATGAACCGCTCCGGGTTTCGACTGATCCACCCAAGCCCCCGACCAATGGTGTAAAATACACTCAACCAAATTCTGTACTGTCCGGTTTGAGGATAGTAGCGGACCAAAATTAAACGCCCCATATAATCCCTGCCTATCTTGCCTCCAATCCGGCGTAATTAACTGCTGATAAATCCGCTCGGCTAATCGGATATAGCCACTCAATGGTTCTAACACATGCTGCCAAGGGCGAGTGGCATGGGGATTGCGTACCTCAATTGCTTTGTTTGCCATCAAAAAACGCATCGCATCGGGTACAATCCGATCTTGCGCCCAATCTCCACCCCCAATCACATTACCCGCTCGCACACTGGCAATGCCAATGGGAATCTGACTGGTTTTAAAGAACGAATTGCGCCAAGAAGCGATCGCTAACTCAGCCGCCGCTTTACTGGAACTGTACGGATCATACCCTCCCAAGGGATCAGTTTCTCGATATCCATAAACCCATTCCCGATTTTGGTAACATTTATCTGTGGTAATTAAAACCGCCGCACAGGGATGGGTTAATGACTTCAGGGCTTCTAGAACGTGAATTGTCCCCATCACATTAGTATTCCACGTTTCCACCGATTCGATGTAAGATCGTCTCACCAAGGGTTGAGCCGCTAGATGGAAAACAACATCGGGTTGCCATTGAGTCAATAAGCCACGTACTAATTCTCGCTCTCGAATATCCCCGATCTGATGGTTTAAGTGATTGGCTAAACCCAGTTGCTCGAATAACGCGGGAGTTGTGTTAGGCGCTAAACTTAGACCATAAACTTCAGCTCCTAAATGCAGTAACCAAAAGGATAGCCAAGCGCCTTTAAAGCCGGTATGCCCCGTGATAACAACCTTTTTCCCGTGCCAGAATGAACTCATCACCATACTCTCCACAGGGCTTTGCCAGAATTATAGAGATTGTTTAGCAGTTCCATTTCCCGATAAGTATCCATGCACTGCCAAAAGCCATCATGCTGATAGACGGCTAATTCTCCTAACGCTGCCAAGGTTTTCAGGGGTTGTGATTCAAAGGTCGTCTCATCCCCTTCAATCAAATCTAGCACCTTGCGGTGCAGGACAAAATAGCCGCCACTAATCCATCCTTCACTCGTTTGCGGCTTTTCTTGAAAATTGCTGACTAGGTTATCTTCGATGATTAAGTTACCAAATCGAGACGGAGGGCGAACGGCGGTTACCGTGGCTAATTTCCCCTGGCTACGGTGGAAGTCCAATAGATCAGCGATATTAATATTCGCCACACCATCCCCGTATGTTGCCATAAAAACTTCGCTCCCTATCCTATCCAAATAAGGAGCTAAACGTTTAAGCCTTCCCCCCGTCAAGGTTTCTGCACCCGTGTCAACCAACCAAATCCGCCAGTTTTCTTCATGATGCCCATGGTTCAACTTGGTCACTTGCTTGCTGCCTAACTCCAACAGGATATCATTCTGATTCCAGTCGTAGTTGAAGAAATAGTTGCGAATCATGTCCCCTTTATAACCCAGGCAGAGCATGAAGTCGGTGAAGCCGTAGTGGGCGTAGGATTTCATGATATGCCAGATAATCGGGCGATCGCCTATCGAAATCATCGGCTTGGGGCGAAATTCTGTCTCTTCTCGGAGGCGAGTTCCCTTCCCACCACACAAAAGTGCTACAGGAACGTTTACTCTGGATGATTGAATGGCTAAGTCATTCGATGGGTTTACCATAAGCCACTTACTGGGGGATGGATCTTGTCAACGTAAAGACTGATCAACTAATACCCTAGACTAGGAATAAATGTCAACTCTTCCAACTCTTGAATCTATTTCTCTATCTCTTCCTTGTTCATGTCGTATTTATTGCTCAACAAACCCCTTTCTATTTTAGATTTTTTTGTGATGATGTTTTTACATTTCAAATAAAAACGCTATAGCTAGCTATATTGGATGTACCTATATATTCGTTATCGCCCTTTCTACCAATTCTCTCAACATATTAACATCAACATACTGTCCTGCACCATCCTTTTTGCAAACTAAGAAACCATATTTTAGTTTTCTGATTCTAGCTATTTGATAAAATGCCGGAGTGAACACACCTTCTTCTTGAAAAAATTCAATAAAAACTGATTCAGAAGGCGTAAAGACTAGATTACTAAACCCAGCACCATGACTCCCGATCACGATTTCCGCTGCTTGAAAAATTTGAATTTTTTCTGCCAAGGAATAATTGCTAAGACATACTGTATCAAACCCAAACTCTGCAAGAACCTCTTCCACCTCGGACTCATTTGATACATAGCGGTCTACAGCGTCGCGACGAGATACATAAATCCGCTTTTTCTGGCTCACTCCAGTTGCTGTTAACAACTTCTTTCTTAACCATTCAATGGCAACGGGAGAGGGATTGCAAGGAGGAGACAATAGCGTGGGTATCTGTAGTTTATCAAAGCGATAGACTCCATCATCTAGAAAAACAGTTTGCTCTAAAAAACCAGCCCTCTTTAAACTATCATGTATGAAGTTAGGCGTTCTATTCTTGGGCATAATTATAGGTAAATCTTTAAAATTATCATCATCTTCTATCATTTTTAATCTCGGCAGCATTTCTACCAGCCAGTGGTAGTAGTTATTGTGATAGGGCATTGCTAAAAGAATACCGTCTGCCATCTTTTCCTTTTTTAGGAACGGTATTGTTTCTAGCGCAACTAAATATCTCGGTTCACTCAAGCATTTTGTATTTTCTCGTAAAGCCTCTATAAATACTTTCCCCTGCCATCGATGAATAGGATAAGGGAATGATACATGAACACCTGAAGCTGATATAATCGCACCAGAATAAGTCCTTCGAGAGGTTTTGTAGTATTGTAGATAATTTTCTTGCCAGTCTTCTTTGATATAAAAATCAGGTTTTTCTAGGTGAGGAGTTACATAATTATATAATTCATGAAAACCCTGAAAAGTTTCAGAAATAGGAATTGATGACGCCCGACACAGCCTAGTAAAGGGCTTGTTTTCTGTAACTCCTGATTGACGTATCGTTTTAGTAATAAAATTATTCAGGTTTTGTTTGGCTAATTTAGGATTAATTAGTTTAGTTTTAAATATAGGTGACGAAAATAAACTCATAATTTGTTTTTTTTTAAGGAATCTTTCGGATTCATGAAATTATACAAGATAGGCGAAATATCCCGTTAGAAATGGATCATATAGTTAGATTCTTTTGGAACTCGTCTAGAAGCTTCAGGTAATTTTGTCATAAACTATACATAGTTAACCGAATTAGCCAAACAGATGAGTATCTAAAGAAAAACCACTAAGTTGATGAACAAAACAGACATGATCCATATACGAGTAGTCACCATTAGAATAAATGAAGGACAACGAGTGATTTGCTGTCTCAAATCCGCGATCGCACTCTTTCCTAACAGTATAGTACCCTAGGTTCATGATTGAATCCACAGATATGACCCCCATTGGAGTAGTCACTATTGGCAGAAATGAAGGAGAACGACTAATTCGCTGCCTCAAATCCGCGATCGCACTCTTTCCCCAGGATACACCCATTATATACGTGGACTCTGGTTCCACGGATGGCAGCGTAGAAGCGGCTGAATCTCTGGGTGTTCAGGTAATCAACCTGGATATGTCACGCCCCTTTACCATGGCGCGGGGACGTAACACAGGCTTTAGATATCTAGTCGAACAGTTCCCCGATATCAAATACGTCCAGTTTATCGATGGCGACTGCGAACTCATCCCTGGCTGGATTGAACAAGCCAGGGAAACCCTGGATAATGATGATAAATTAGCGATCGCCTGTGGACGACGGCGGGAACGCTTCCCGGATGCCTCAATCTATAACCGCCTCGCGGATATGGAGTGGAACACGCCTGTAGGTGAAGCTAAAGCCTGTGGTGGGGATGCCTTAATCCGCGTTGATGCTATTCGAGAAGTAAACGGCTACAACGAAACCCTCATTGGTGGGGAAGAACCGGAAATGTGTATCCGCCTGCGTCAACGGGGCTGGAAAATCGCCCGTATTGATGCCGATATGACGTATCATGATGCGGCAATGCTCAAATTTAGCCAATGGTGGAAGCGTTCTATCCGTGGCGGTTGGGCAGTCGCAGAAGGAGCAGCGATGCACGGCGAACCCCCAGAACAGTATATGATTCGGGAAAATCTCAGTGGTTGGATATGGGGGCTATTTCTCCCTCTGTTGGCGTTGGGACTTGCCTGGTTCACCTCGGGGCTGAGTCTACTCTTATTTATAGGGTATCTAGTGTTAGTCTGGCGCATCTATTTATATCGCCGTAGCCACTTTGATGATCGACCGTCCCACGCTTGGTTGTATGCTATTTTCTGTGTCGTGTTTAAATTTCCCCAGGTTATCGGACAAATCAAATACTGGTTGACACGATGGCGGGGTCAGCAAGCAACATTGATTGAATATAAAACACCCGCCTAGTTAGGATAGCACTGAAATAAGCTGCTTGGGATCGCAAAAACTCCCCGTTATAACCCAGTCCGCGCAGGCGGACTTCGTTTGTGTAGCAGCGATTTCAATCGCCTCCTCTTGCTGCTGCGATCGCGTCCGCCCCTACAATTGATTTATGAGTTCTTGTGGCTGCTAACTAGGCTTTAGGCATTGAGGAGATAGTTAATGCGAATCGCGATTGTGGGATGTGGCTTTGTCGCCGATTATTATATGAAAACCCTTCCCGGTCATCCTGAACTGGAACTGGTGGGGGTGATGGATCGGGATCAAGATCGGGCTTCCCGATTTTCAGCTTACCATTCCGTGCCGACCTACCCTACCCTCGATGAACTGCTTCAGGATAGTCATGTTGAGTTGGTGGTTAATCTCACCAACCCCAGCAGCCACTTTGCCGTATCAAAAGCTTGTTTAGAGGCGGGGAAGCACGTCTATTCAGAAAAGCCTCTGGCAATGGAATTGTCGCAAGCCGAGGAACTGGTAGAGTTAGCTGAGAAACAAGGCTTGTATATCTCCTCCGCACCCTGTAACCTCCTGGGAGAAACCGCCCAAACGATTTGGAAAGCCCTGCGAGAAAAGGCGATCGGACGGGTACGATTAGTGTATGCGGAAATCGACGATGGACTGGTTCACAAGATGCCTTACAAAAAATGGTCGAGTGAATCAGGTATCCCTTGGCCCTATAAAGATGAGTTTGAGGTGGGTTGTACGCTAGAACATGCAGGTTATTATGTCACCTGGTTAGTCGCCTTTTTTGGTCCGGCGCAAACCGTTACAGCGTTCTCATCTTGCTTAATTCCGGATAAAGAAACAGATGTCCTCTTAGCGGAGGAAGCACCGGATTTTTCGGTGGCTTGTATCAAGTTTGCCTCAGGGGTGGTCGCTCGGTTAACCTGTGGTATTGTTGCCCCTCATGACCACACCTTGGAGATAGTCGGGGATGACGGGATACTGTACACGAAGGATTGTTGGTATTATAGATCTCCGGTTTATATTAAACGGCGAATCACCATCAGGCGGAAAATGTTCATCAGCCCTTGGAAGCGAAAGTATCCCCTTGTCGGGAAAGCCACTCGATATCGCTATCGGGGTTCCCAGCAAATGGACTTTTTTCGCGGTGTAGCTGAACTCGCTGCTGCTATCAGAGAAAAACGCCCCTGTCGCCTATCGGCTCAATTTTCGCTGCATGTGAATGAAATTGTCTTAGCGATTCATAATGCTCTAGATACAGGTTCTCCTTATACGATTTCATCCTCCTTTACACCGATAGCGCCGATGCCTTGGGCGAAATAAACGGCGATGCATCAGCAGGTAAGTTTTGAGGGGAAGAGTGGGAGATTGTGTAGGGGCGGGTTTCACAACTACCTTTTCGATTGGACAACAGATGTGACTAAACCCGCCCTGGTTTAATTGGATTAAGCTAGTGAAAATTCCAGTGGAAAATTAAGGCTAAAGCCCTGACTACGAACTAGGCTAAAGCCCCTACTACGAACGGAACGAATCAACAGCAACCTATGAAGTTACTTGTCACCGGCGCATCCGGTTTTCTGGGACAATATGTCGTGGCACAAGCCCTACGACAGGGACATCACGTCCGTGCTTTGGTGCGACCTAGCAGCACCCAAAATTCTCTACCTTGGTCGAATCACCCAGCCCTAGAGTTAGTTGGTGTCGATTTACGCCAAATGCAGGGACTGGTTGAAGTCTTAGACACGATAGATGCAGTTATTCATCTGGCGGCGGTGAAGGCTGGGGATTTCCAGAGTCAGTTGGAGGGGACGGTATCAACGACTGAGAACTTACTCGAAGCCATGGTGAAAGCGAATCGGCGGCGTCTGATTGGGATTAGTACGTTCTCGGTTTTCGACTACTTACATATCCACTCCGGTGACATAATTGATGAAGAGTCTCCCATTGAATCGAATCCATCCCAGCGAGATGGTTATGCTCAGACAAAGTTGATGCAAGAACAACTATACCGCGATTTTGCCCAGAACCAGGGTGGACAGGTGACGATTCTCCGTCCCGGTATGGTTTATGGACGGGATAATCTCTGGAATGCCCATCTCGGCGCTCAACTGGGCGACAACCTCTGGCTTCGGATTGGTAATCATGCCACAATCCCCTTGACGTATGTAGAAAACTGTGCTGAAGCGATTGTCGCGGCTGCCCAGTCTGATCAGGTCATCGGTGAAACGATTAATATTGTGGATGATGATTTACCTAGCCAGCAAACTTATGCCCATCAGTTAATGAAACGCATGGATTTTCCGCCCCGAACCATCCCGATAAACTGGACCGTGATGCAGCTAGTTGCCAACACCGCATGGGCGATTAACAGCTATCTTCTCAACGGAAAAGCCAAACTTCCTGGTATCTTAGTCCCCGCCAAACTCCAAGCTCGGTTTAAACCGTTACGCTATAGTAATACTCGCGCCAAACACCAGTTAAACTGGACACCGAGATACTCCCTAGATACCGCCCTTGACCGCAGTTGTAGCCCAATGGAATTACGAACTGTGCCGCATCAGACACCCCCAGTGATTGAGGAGTTAAATTGATGCGAATTGCTTATTTAACGGGAATGTATCCTAGAGCAACGGATACATTTATTCAACGTGAAGTCGCTGGCTTGCGGCAAAAAGGGTTAGAGGTCTACACCTTCTCGGTTCGCCGCCCTGGTGATGAACATATCGCTGGTCCAGAACAAAAGACTGAACGGGAACAAACGTTCTATATTCTACCGCCTAATCCGATCACATTGGTGTTGTCGCACCTAATTCTCCTATTTACCTCACCGGGACGTTATTGGAAAGCCCTAGCCTTGGCATGGTCTACCAACCAACCTGGGTTGCGGGGTACACTCTATCAGTTATTTTACTTTGCCGAAGCCGGTCTGCTGGCGCAACAGATTCGGGCGAAACAAATTCAACACCTGCATAACCACATTGCTGATTCCTGCTGCACTGTAGCCATGCTAGCGGCGGAACTCGGGGGCTTTACGTTCAGCTTCACGATGCATGGACCCTACATCTTTTTTGAACCCTACCGTTGGCGGATTGATGAGAAAATCAAGCGATCGCTCTTTGTAATCTGTATCAGTCATTTCTGCCGCAGTCAAGGGATGCTGTTTGCCCCTACCGACACCTGGAATCGCCTGCACATTGTCCACTGTGGGGTTGATCCCGCTTTATTTAATCTAGTTTCCCATAACCAACCTGGTAAACGACTGTTATATGTGGGGCGACTCTCCGCCGCTAAAGGTTTACCCATCCTCCTCGAAAGTCTGGCGATGTTAAAATCCTCCCACCCTGAGATTATCTTAACCGTTGTCGGTGATGGTGAAGACCGGGCGGAATTAGAACAGATGACAGCACGGCTAGAATTGAATGATCATGTAAAATTTGTGGGTTATAAGTCTCAAGCTGAAGTCAGGGAGTATATGCAGGAAACCGATGTATTCGTCCTTCCCAGCTTTGCTGAAGGTGTCCCCGTTTCCCTGATGGAAGCCATGGCGGCGGGTGTCCCTGTCGTCACCACCCAAATCGCAGGGGTAAGTGAATTGGTGGAGAATGGAGTGAGTGGCTATCTTATACCCCCAGGAGATGCTACCACCCTAGCCGAGCGAATTAAAACATTGCTCACTGAACCTCAGCTACGCACTCAATTCGGTATCGCCGGAAGAGAAAAGGTGGAAAAAGAATTTAACCTGAATCATGAAGTCGCCCGCTTGTATCAGGTGATGACCGCTGCCCTTGATGGTAAACTAGAATCTATCCGTCCCCAGGCTAGTTGAAGGTTGGGCGGGTTTTGCTGTTCATTTATCGGTAAATAGCTGAATTTAATCCCTAAACCCGCCCCTACTAATGATTAATAACGAATAAAATTACAGCAGATTTCAGGTTGATGAGGTACAGTCTTTTAAGCAAGATACCCGACTTCTTCAAGAAGTCGGGTATCTGTCTATGTACCTCACTTAGTTGAAAAGCGCTGTATATCAGCTTCTGATGCTTGCCTAGAATCACCAACCTATAAAAATAAAGGTTTAAATCATTTTTATTAACAAGATTTAATCCGAAATAATATAACCTATTGTAGGGGCGACCCGCTGCATCAATCAACAACACCCATCCTCTCAATTTTATCGGGTCGCCCTTTACCAAATTGGGTTGGGTTGTCTTATCCTGAAGCCGGGCGGGCGCAAGTTGTTCATTGATTGGTGACGCCTTCAATTTAATCCCTAAACCCGCCCCTACCAATGATTGATGACGAATAAAATTATATCAGCTTCTGATGCTTGCCTAGAATCACCAACCTATAAAAATAAAGGTTTAAATCATTTTTATTAACAAGATTTAATCCGAAATAATATAGCCTATTGTAGGGGCGACCCGCTGCATAAATCAACAACACCCATCCTCTCAATTTTATCGGGTCGCCCTTTACCAAATTGGGTTGGGTTGTCTTATCCTGAAGCCGGGCAGGTTTTATTGTTCATTTATCGGTGGGAAAGGGCGGGTTTTGTTGTTCCGTGAACGGTGAATATCCGAATTTAGTCCCTAAACCCGCCCCTACAGATTCCCTAAACCCTAAACGTTCCACCGGAGGAGTCTCTACAACACAATCACGAGACGGAAACCGGGGTTTGCTCCCAACTATTATCCTGGGGCGCGGGTGGTAACCCCATAAAACCTGAGCGTTTGATATGATTGGCGATAATCCCTAGAGTGGGCAAGCCAAAGGCATCTAACTGGGTGATGGTTTGCTTAACTAACGAATTCTTGGTTTTCTTAATTGCCGTCACCAGCAACAACCCATCCGTGTGCCTTGCCAAATAACTGATATCCATACAACTGGGAAACTCTGGCGTATCATATACCACCAAATCAAACTTAGTCTTAAACTCCGCCATCAGCTCCTGCATTTGCGCTGAGGCAAACCGCCGCGTCAAATGGGGACGCGGTTGACCTGCGGTTAGTACAAACAGATTATCAGAAATCGGCGATCGCTCGATAAAATCATGGGGCATCAAATTATCAGCCAGTAAGTCACTCAACCCTTTGACATTAGGTAAATTTAACTGCTGATGTATCTGAGGATGGATCAAATTCGCATCCACCAACAGCACCCGTTGACCCATTTGGGCTGCGGTTTGGGCTAAGTGTAACGCCACCGTGGATTTCCCATCCCCCAACGCCGCTGAGGTAACACTCAGGGAACGAATCGGACGGTCAGAGAACAGAAACCGGATACTGGTATAAATAGAATCAAAAGCTTCTAGAAAAGTAGCATTCTGATAACTCTGAGTTCCTGTGTCTTCGATATCCTGCTGCGAATGCGAATTTTGATAGGCAGGAACTTCACCCAACACTGGCAAATCTGTCGCATCTTTGAGGTCTTCTGTGCTATAAAAAATATCTCGGATTTTTTCCTGGATAATCCCTAACCCTAGACCCAAGACTACTCCCCCCATCACACCCATCAATAGCATTTTTTGAGAAGATTCAGCCATATTCATCGGATTCCCATATTGATCACGCAGGATTTGCGGTTCCGATAGAATTTCCCACGGCAGTTTATTTCCTGCTTCCTCAACCTGGAATGTTTCCCGCTGAGTTAAAAGTTTATTGAGCGTCTGTGTCGCTACTTCCAACTGCCGCTGGAGTTCGGTATACTGACGGATAACCTCAGGCATTTGCTGAGCTTGTTGCGCGAATGTCGCTCTCGTCTGGGCTAACTGCTGGCTGCGTTCTTCTAACAGTTGAATCTGGTTCGTCGCTTCCACCAGTTGCTGAATCAGCCCCATGCGAACGGAATTCTGAAATGTCATCACATCCGAATTATTGGTGGTAGTTTTGAGGTTTTCGCCAATAATCCGTTGAGCTTCTTGATTCAGCAGCGCTTGTAAATTCTGCCGCTGTTCCTCTAGGGCTTGCATCCTAGGATTATCCGGGGCAAAGCGGGCAGATTCAATTGCAATTTGACTCTCAACTTCCTGAATTTTCCCCAACAACCCTTGATAACGCGGATCTTGGCTTAAGGCGGATGAAGCGATAGCTTCCTCTGGAGATAATCCTAATTGTTGCCGCAAGTTAGTTGAGAGGGTTCTTAACTCCCGTAGCTCTTGTTGGGTGGCTCGCTGTTGATTTTCAAGATCCCGGACTTGACCGAGTAATTCTGCCCCTTTAGATTGAGGCTCAATCAGGTCATAGCGCTCCTGAATACTCTGAATCTGTTTCTGATAGTTATTGACGCGCTCCTGCAATTTCGGCAGTTGCTCATCGATAAATTTAACCCCTTCACTAATACTGCTTTGGCGTTCATCCAGACTATACTTTAAATATTTCTGAGCGGTTTCCTCTAAAACCAACTCTACTAAGTTTGGATCAGTTCCTTGATAATTCACTGCCAGAATCTTAGTTTCAGAACCTCTGCCTTTTCCGACACTAACTTGTTCAATAGTTAACCCTTTGCTTAAAGCACCGACACTAAACCTAACAGGATATTGCGCTTCAATTTCCTCCACCACTGGCTTGAGGACACCCACTCCCTTTAATATTTCAATCTGAGTGGGGTAATCCAAGCGAAACATTTGCTCACTCGGCACCCCACTGGTGCGAGCCAGGGAGCTAGGGTCACTTGCTCGTTCTTCATTGGTTACGGGTTCCACTAATAGACGAAATCCCCCGGCATAAATTGGGGGTTCCTTAGAACTCACATACCAAGCGGCTGCAGTCGTTAGGGTGGTCAAGCCTACAATCAGCCAAGCTTTCCGCTTCGCGGTTCGCAACAAGGGACGCAAATTCAATCCACGTTGAGGAGTCGCTGTCACCTCATCAGTCAAATCCGCAGACAATGGCAGATCATGTCTATCGCCTTTACCGTTTGATGAAAGTGGAGAATCCCGTTCTATGTCCATGTTGACCTCTGTCACGTTGACTGTACTGCACCCAAACCCTTCTTTTGCAACAGTTCCTGGCATGTCTATTATGCCAGACCATTTAGCCAACTGTCTCTATCCTTAGGTGTTCCGCACAAGACTTTTCCAGAATTGGCTAGTCTGCTTCATCTATTTTAAATGAAACCCCGGATGACCATCAATAAAGGTTTGATAAAGAGACGCGCCATGGCGCGTCTCTACAAACCTTAGCCATGGCGCGTCTCTCTTCATAATGGATGAATCTATCTTCTAAAAAGGAGCTTTATAGAGCTTTAATTTCTGTTTCAATATCAGCCACAAGAAACCGACATCATCAACAAAATATCGTTTCCATAATCGCCTCGGTTCAACTGAAAAACGATAAAACCATTCTAAGCCAATGTCACTGAGAAACTTTGGCGCTCTTTTGACGTTTCCAGCTTCAAAATCGATCGTCGCACCGATTCCCATAATTATTTTAATATTGGGATTAAATTTGTGCTTATATTTACTGATAAATAATTCTTGTTTTGGTGCCCCGACTCCTACACCCAACACTGTAGCGTTTGACTCGTTAATCAGTTGCACAATTTTGTGACATTCTTGTTCATCGTTTTCAAATCCCCATGGGGGTGAATATTCGCCTACGACAATTTTCCGACCGATTCTAGCGTTGATTCTCTCTTGAGCCTTCTTAGCTACGCCCGGAGCAGCTCCCAATAAAAATACACGAATATCAGGATTGTCTCTGTGATAATGGCAAAAAGCAGGAAAGACATCTGAGCCCGCTAGTTTTTCTTTGAAGGGAGTTCCCAAAAACTTAGAGGCGTAAACTAGAATCTGACTATCACATATTACGTAATCAGCCGCTTTATAAGCCTGTAGAAGCTGCCGATTGCTTTGTAATTGCATGAGGTGATCGACGTTAGGGGTAAATACAATACCCTGCTTTAATTTCTTTAAAAACTCATCTTTATAAAAGTTATCAATATACAAGTTAAGTATTTTAACTTTTTGGCGCACCGAAAGACCGTTATCTTCACTAGCTAGCGGTATCGGCATAACCTCGGGTTCCGGTGTAATCTGGTTATCCTGTTGGTCTTTCATTGAGCGTGGAACTGATGATGAGTTCATAGTAGAGACAACCCCACTGATACTAATTTTAGCTTATACTCAAATTAAATGGCTGTTGATTCAATTTAAAGAGTCTTGGCAGAAACTTAAATCTGTCAGCCGACTGATATTCAGAGGGTTAGCTGGTGTTAGCTGATAACATGTAAATAATACTCTACAGGTCTTTCCCTTTGCCCAGAATGAAAGATTTATGGATGCCTCAACCATATATCTGGTGTTAATCTTAGCGGAAATACGCTACCCGTGCATCTAAGCCCTGCGATCGCAGTCGATGGGAAATCGCTTCAGCACCGTCACGATCCACAAAGGAGCCAGCATTGACAAATTTGCCTCGTCCAGAGTCAGCAGTAAACGCCCCCGACACATATTGTTGCACTCGGGTGAGTGTATCTCCGTTGTAAATGGGGACAACAACCACATAACGATTTTGCTCAAGTGTCGGGATTAACCCCAACGCCTGAAGCGTGTCTTGATTGGCTACGCCATCGGGAAATAGGTTATTTGCTCTCTGAAACTGCTCAACGGCGTTTTGAGTTTGGAACCCATAAATGCCATCAACTCGACCGGGATCAAAACCTGCCTGTCTTAACTTTAGCTGAAGTTCAAATACCTCTTGACCGCGATCGCCAGGACGCAATTCCCTAAACCTAGACGGTTGAGTCTCAATGGAAGGCGGTGTCACTTGTCCTCTGGTAGGAGATAAAATGTTGCCGATAGTCGGAGGAGGTGGCAAAGTGCCAATCGTTGTACTGGGGGGAGGTAAAGTGCTGGAGGCAAAGGTCGAATCGAAGGGAGAAATACGGGTAAAGTTATCGAACAACACAGATTGGGTACGTTGACCGACAATTCCATCTGGAATCAGTCCCTGACTGCGCTGGAATTGCTGGACAGCCTCTGTGGTGATTGGACCAAAATAACCAGTGGGTTGCTGATCAAAATAGCCTAATTCCCGCAAACGCTGTTGAATCTCAATGACTTGAGAGCCACGACTTCCTGGCTGTAGTGTTTGGGCAACAGCTTTGTCTGCAAGTCCTAAGCTGCTGAGAATGATGGCGAATAATAGCCAGTGGAATGGTACGGGAGAAGGCGTGTTCAATCGCCACTCATCCCGATTGACACTTTCTAAACCCACCTCGGCTGGGTTTTCCGATGCCCAGATAAGATGGCTATAGGCAAGGGTTTCCATAGGTCTCTCAGATAACTTTTATTGCTAGTTTATCAACCTATGTGGAAAGATAGTAAGTCGGTGGGAAAAATTCAAGTTAACGGTAGGGAGCGTCATTCGTCATTTGTCATTTGTCATTCGTCATTTGTCATTCGTCATTCGTCATTCGTCATTTGTCATTCGTTGATGAGGAACTCTCTCCCCTGGCTTCCAGACGCGCCATGGCACGTCTCTACATTGCTTCCAGACGCGCCATGGCACGTCTCTACAACTCCTGCTTCCCCGGCTCTCTAACCCCACCACAAGACTTATTCAGCAGACCCTATAGTAATCCTGAGCGCTCGATTAGAACAGCAGACAGCGCTGCTATTCCTGTAATTGCCAAGGCTAATAGAGGGTGTTGACCCTGACTCACTGCAAACGAGGTGACGATTCCAGCACCCAACGCGGCGGTAACTAAGGCAGTCCAGATATCTTTATTCGTGTTTTTGTGGTACATGCGTATTTTTCGTTAACGAACTTTACAACGATTCAGACAGGTTTTTTCACCGTACCACTCTCTTTTCTTGAACTGAAGTCTCTGCTAAATTATTGCAATCAAGGTTTAAATTTAGCTACGTTTCTTAATATAATCTCGATGTTGCACGATTTTGATGGATGATGGTGATGACTTCTATCAAATCCGGTTAATCATTGCCGATATATTCTTACCCAGGCAATCCAGCAATTGCCAGACGTTGAATTTGCCTGTAATGATGTGTATTCAATTAGACATGATCCTTAATCAAATGAGGAGTGACCCAAATGAGCCAAATTAGCCTGTGGAGCAAGTCAGCCGCACTTTTGCTGTTAGGATTTACTGTAGCAGAAGGTTTAACAGCAACGGCTAGTGTAGGCGTTGGCAGTGAACCAACTCCGTTGGTGACCACTTGGGTTCATGCCACGGAGAATGTAGAACGTAATACTTATAGAAGCCCTCTAAACTATCAACCTGGAACATTCACGTCAACCCTCCCTTCCCCGACAAATTCTTTTCTCCTTACTCAAGGGTTGATTGGGCAATGTCGGGCGGCGGCGCAGTCAATTTTTATCTACGCGGAACGTTCAATCGCTAATCCGATTCGCGCTTTACAAGCCGATGAACAAGTCATCCTCGCCGAAGCTAGTGGTAGGAATGGTTGGATCGCGATTCGTTCTCCCATTAGTGGATTTGTCCAAGCGAAAGATCTCAAGCCTTGCGCGGGGAATCCTGAGACTACGCCATCACCTACACCACCTAACCGTTGTCGCCGAGTAATTTATGAAGAAGATGAAGGATTAGCGATTCGGGAAAGTCCCAACACGAATTCAGCGAGAGTGGGTGGCGTCTTCTTTGGCGATCGCGTCACTCTTTCTAATCCACCCCAATTTAGATTAGATGACGCTGGACGTGAATGGGTAAGAATTACCGCCCCAACTTCTGGCTGGCTATCTAATGGATTTCCGCAACTGGGCAATATTAATCTGAAGGTGTGTTTCTAGTCATTTGTCATTTGATCGGGGCAGGTTTAGTTACTTATGGGTGTTAAGGAAACAATAGTAGTAAAACCCGCCCCTACAAACCAGGTTCCATTGAGGGAAGCACAGGGTCAAAATACAGACGCGCCATGGCGCGTCTCTTATTCGACTCGCTCAACATTTCCCGCCTTGACCCAACCTTCTTGTTCACTACCAGACAGGCGTACCCTCTGCCATTTTTGATCATCGCTTTCTTTGAGGATGATAATTTCCTTATTGTAGGCTACGCCACCAATGCGATTGGCATTGAGACTGGGAGAATCGCGCAGGCTTAATCCTTCGGGCCATGTTACCCGCGCTTCATACGCGCCAGGGGGTAATTCTTCTGGTTCTGGGGATTCACTGGGAGTGGGGCTAGGACTGGGTTTTGGCTTCTGGGCAGATTGAGCGGGTTTCTTCGCCGAATCAGGGGATTTAACGGGTGACTTGGCTTGTTGTTCTTCGGCAAAAATGGGTTTAGCTGGATTGACTGATAATTTTGTGAAAAAGTAATAGGCGACGGCACCACCCCCCGCCAATAATATGGCAATACCTAGAATAAATCCGATAAAAAACTTGGCAATACCTGATAAGCTCATAGCGTTTATTATTTGTTATTTGTCATTGTCAAAGAGTTATCGTACTTAAAGGGTAGTTAGGGCGGGTTTTGTACAAAGGTTACTATCAAGGTAAAAAAGAAAATCCCTAAACCCGCCCCTACAGACGCGCCAGCGGGTTTTGTCCAAAGGTTACTATCAAGGTAAAAAAGAAAATCCCTAAACCCGCCCCTACAGACGCGCCAGGTTATTTGAGCGAAGTGAAGGATCAAAACTATGCCCTCGCAAATCGTAAAGGGTCAAAATTCAAAACTAAAAACTTTTACTGCAGTTGACGCTGAATCCGACTACTTAAACGATTATCTCTTGACGCCATCCGTGCTTTTCCTGCCGCCGCCCAGTCTTTGAGAAATTGAATTTGTTCTTGGGCGGTACGGGCAAGGGGGACAATTTGACTGGCGGCTTCTAATATATCATCGGTGGTGAAATCTCGATTCTGGCTAAAGCCAATGTGCATGGCTTCGATCAGGGTTTGTTCAATTTCTGCGCCGGAAAAGTCGGGGGTTTCGTAAGCGAGTCGTTCTAGATCATAGTTCTTGAGGTTATGAGGGCGCAGTCGCCCTAAATGTAGTTCAAAAATCGCTTGGCGTTCCGCTTGAGAGGGTAAGCCGACAAAGAAGATTTCATCAAATCGCCCTTTCCGCAGCATTTCCGGCGGGAGGGCTTGGATATTATTGGCGGTGGCGACAACAAATACGGGGGATTTTTTCTCAGCTAACCAGTTGATGAACGTGCCAAACACCCGACTGGCGGTACCGGAATCGCCTTTGGACTCTACTCCCGCAAAGGCTTTGTCAATTTCGTCAATCCAGAGAATACAGGGGGCTAAGGCTTCGGCGAGTTGAATCATCTGGCGGGTGCGGGATTCAGATTCGCCGACTAAGCCACCAAATAAACGCCCGACATCTAAGCGTAATAGGGGAAGATGCCAATGATGGGCGATCGCTTTCGCGGTTAGTGATTTTCCGGTACCTTGGATTCCGACTAATAGCAAGCCACGGGGATGGGGTAATCCATATTGTCGGGCGCGTTCGGTAAACGCACCACCTCGGCGCAGTAACCAGTCTTTGAGGTTATCTAAGCCGCCAATGTCGGAAATTCGTTCGCTGGTGGGGTAATAGTCTAAGATTTGGGTTTGACGAATCGATTGGCGTTTTTCCTCTAACACCATTTCCACGTCATCGGGTTGGATTTGTCCCTGCGCCGCGATCGCGCGGGCTAAGACTCGGCGTATCCGTTCTAAGGATAACCCTTGACAAGAACGCACCAGTTCATCTAAAACTTTGTCGCTGAGGGATTGACTGGTGGCGGCGACTAAGCGACTAATTTCGGCTTTGATTTCCCCAACATCGGGTAAGGGAAACTCTTGTACTGTCAGCACTTCGGTTAAGTCTGAGGGGATGGCGACTTGAGGGGTAACAATGACGATGTTTTTTGGTTGGGATTTGAGAAGTCGCGCCAGGTTTTTCAGTTTGCGGGAAATCGAGATATCGTCCAGAAAACGGTGAAAGTCTCTGAGGATAAAGATAGAAGGGGCGTTGGCGGGGATTTTTTCGACAAACTCTAAAGCCTGTAAGGGATTGCGGCGTCCAAACCCTTGATCGTTGGGGTTCCCCTGATAACCATCGACAAAATCCCAAATATAAACCGCCCGTTCACCCAACCGTTGCGCCGTTTGCGCGATCGCGACTTCGGCTCGTTCTTCTTCCAGGGTGGGAATGTAAATCAGGGGGTAGCGGGCGCGTAGCAGCAGCTCAAACTCATCATTAAAACTCATGGGGTTTTGGCGGGAAATGCAACAACTTCAAGCGAATCAGTCACCACACCTCATTTTACCTGTATTGAATGAAATGAGAGGAGGGCGGGTTTTGTATCCCAGTTAGCAAAAAACACCGGAAGCCCCACGCCGTCCTGAAAGGCGGCGCTGGGATGGATAGGTGGGATAATTTGAGGACTCAATGTCCTCGAATTATCTAAATTACTAAACAACTTCACATAGCCCTCCTCGCTTGCGAATAGGCTTTACAGCAGAAGGTTTAACTACTTTGTTTTTTATTCCAGGATAGTTTTTGAGTTTTACACCAGCACCTAGGTTTTGCATTCCAATCACTTTGTAGATGGTTCCTTCAAACAGAACTAAGTCATGCTGTTTATAGGGATATCGTTTTTTCTTAATAGAGCGGCGTCCGGCACTTACCTTGTGAGCGCGATGCTGTCTCAAATTCTCGCCATTAAGATTAATGTTCCTTGTTCTACGACCAGAAGAAAGTTCTGAGCCAGATCGGGTTTTCCCGTCTCTGAGGTCGCGATATTTGGCATCGTAAAATTGCTCCATCGACCGCTTGTTACGACGGATTTGTTCGAGCATCAGAGGTTTGGTTACGCGAGATTGAGTTCTCCCACCAGCAATGACAAAAGCATCATTGTGGTGGGACTTCTCTATCGATAGCTCCCGGCGCTTACCCTTGGTGATATAGCCGAAAGTTGAGTTGTGTTGACCTTCTTCTGTTAAGCGCCACCTCACCATTGTCATAAAGGTTTCACCCTTAAACGACTTGAGCTTTGGCTCCCATCCGAACAGGAACCCAATCTTATGATGGTTCTTTGAGGTATGACACTTAGTACACAGAGTTACCAGATTAGCTGGTCTGTCTGTACGATCAGGGGGATTCTTCCAGAAGCCTAAATGGTGAACTTGCAGGATAGGACTATCTGCTTTGTTCTTACAGTTTGGATTCTGGCATTTGTGTCTATCCCGGTGCAGGATATATTCCCGCAGGTTGTCGAAACCATATTTTTCCCCGTACTGGTACTGCTCTCCCTTAATCGTGGGATTGTTGATTTTCTGGATATCAAATGCTGCTACTTCAATAGTTACAGCTTTGACTGGAAGGATGCGGCAGATTTTGTCGATAAGGCGGTGATGAGTATCTAGTTTGTGCTGGATACTGGGTGCTAACCATCCTTTATTGACTCTTCGGTTGGAAAAGCTCGGCTTTCGGTATCTAAGTCGATTTCGACAAGTACGACGATACTTCCGCTTTTCGGTAATCCTTTCAGACATTCCCTTCAGCATTTTAAGTTCGCCACCTATCACCTCCTCTTTCTCATTGACGCCACTGAATCCAATGTTCTCGTACCCTGCGTCAATACCCAACTCTACAGGCTGAGTGTAACCACTCGAACCGTAGACTAGCTGGATAGTGAATGGGTCGCGTCCAACGATTTTGGCTTTACCATTTTTGAGCAAGAGTCTTGCTTTCCTGGGAGTTGTGGGCATCAAGGGACGCCCGTGTTTGTTGATAACGTAAACTTTCATTTTCACCTAAAGTTAAGGTTTTCACCCTTCGACTTCGCTCAGGGTGTGGTTTCCTTCGCCAATGTTTATCAAGGTTTTGATGTTTCCATACTTTCCCTACCCAACAGGAATGTTTAATGAAAAACCGCAGAGCGTGGAGCTAGGAAACGGATAGTCAATCCTGCACCCCACGATGCCTATATATTCTCGATAAACGGAGCAGCTCTTACTATTAACGAACTACTAAGGTCCAACAACAGGGCTTAAGAATTATTTCTCAAGCCCACGCTATACCACCTAAGCGGTCAGCGCTGGGTTGTTGACGGAAAATAATCAATATTTATCCCTAAACCCGCCCCTACCTGGATCTAGGCAAATGACATAAGACAAATGACTATTAACCTGGCAATTTTCCCTTCAAAATTTCCAGAGCATCCCAACGCCGATCAGTTGGCTTAGTGCTATCATTCTCATCCATGACAATTCCTGGACAGTTGGCGTCACATAACTGTCGGGGTGGAATTTCTAGACACAATTGCTCATAAAGCCAACTATTGGGATCAAAATACCCTTGGGGATGTAAGGTTTCCACTAACTCCTCCAAGGGCGTTTCTCGTTCCAAGATACCCAGCTCCTGTTGCTCGGCGGCTTCATCTAACCAAACCAGTTCCGACACATCCAGGGTTAACCGATGATTGTACTGCTGCAAACAACGGTTACAGGCTAGGGTAACAATCGTTTCGGCTTGCGCCGATACTTCTAAATAATTCCCTTGATGCTTAACTTGCAAGCCTCCTCGCACAGGCGTTAGCGTTTCTAAATCGGGCAGGAATTCTTTGACCTGAATCACCTCGGTTTGCTCTGGTAATTTAAGCAATCCAGGAATATAAATTACTTCCATGATGCCACTCCTTTGCTGCCAACAAGCCACCCCTACCCCCGATTTTAAACCCTAATCCTTAGTTAAGGACGCAGACGCACCACCAAGCGACGGTTTGGTTCTTGACCCTGACTGTGGGTTTCTAAATCTTCGCATTCCTGGAGCAACGTATGCACTTGACGGCGTTCTGCAGCGGAGAGCGATCGCAGTTCATAATCTTGACCCGTCTCTCGTACTTTCTGCGCCGCCTGATCTGCTAGTATCCGGAGTTCCTCTTGACGCTGTAGACGGTAACCATTGAGTTCAACGGTATACGCCGCCTGATCTGCTAATGGCTTACCGAGGTTAAGCGTTGCATTTGCCAGATACTGTAGCGCATCAAGTACCTTACCATTAACGCCAATCAGGGTTTGAATCTCTGCCTCAGTCAATTGGCTTTGATTAATGGTTAACCAGTAGTTGGCTTTACTATCTTGGTTCTCATCAGTGACTTGCACTGTCGCCGACACATTGGATAAGCGTAGCAACTCTTCTAGCCACTGTTGACCCCGCTGCTGATTACTCATAGCTAACTTGACGCTTTTTTCTTGGAACGTTTCGGTTCAAATGGCAGTGATTCTCGCCCTTCGCCGGACTTGTCCTTTGATTGGGTTTTCTGTTCCGCTTTTTCTTGCTCCTCAACCATTTTTTGGATATTGTCCGGTAGGGGTTCTCGCATCAAAATGAAGGATTGCAGCGTCTGAAAAACGTTAGCAATCACCATATACATCAACACCCCGGCGGGTAAGGGGAAGAAGAAGAACATCCCGGAGAATAAAACTGGCGTAATCTTATTCACCGTATTTTGCTGGGATGAACCACTAGGAGCATTTTGACCCGTGAGAACCTGGTTTACATACAAACTCACGCCAAAAAATAGAATCATGCCCACAATATCCAAGTGGATTTCGCCATCATCTCCAAAGGCACCCACTCGCCCTAGGGCATTAATAAATAGGAATCCTCGCTCGGCGGCTAGTCCAGGAATTGTCGCCTTTAGGGTGACGTCACCCGGTTCTAAGGCTTCCAGGGTGCCATCTGTTGTCAAGCGTACCTTGTCTTCCCCTTTGGTGATTTCCCATTTAGGCACAATTTTGGTGTCTGGATATTCCTTCTCCAGGGTGCTTAGGGATTTTCCTTCAACGGATTGAAAGTCAATTGGGGTTTTTTCCCCTACCACTAACCGATTACCACTAGGTAAGACAGCGGCTACGGGTGAGTGAACCCCATCGGCAAAGTAAATATTTTGGGGTTTAGTGGCAAAGGCTTGGGGCTGGATGAACTCCATTTTCTCCCGGGGAAAGATTTGTACATCCACCGTGTAGTTCACATTGGAAAACGGTGATCCCCGCAATGTGGCGAATAGGGCAAACAAGACAGGCATTTGCAGCAGCACAGGGAAACACCCGGCTAGGGGATTCCCAAACTCCTGGAAGAGTTTGCTCATCTCCTCTTGTTGTTTTACCTTGTCATCACCATAGCGTTGCTGAATTTCCTCTTGCCGCTTTTTCATTAAGGGTTGGGTAATTCGCATGCGCCTCATGTTGCGAATGGAGCCTGCGTTCAGGGGATAGAGAGCAAAGCGAATTACCAGGGTCAGTGCCACGATGGCAAGACCGTAGCTAGGCACAATCCCGTAAAAGAAATCCAGGATTGGCAGCATGACGTTGTTGGAAAGAAACCCGATACCAAAATCCATTCGTATAAAGTCAACCTAGGCGCTGTAACGTTTTCTGAATCTAATTTATCGAATATTGGCGGCAATGGGAGGCAATGTCCCGCAATTGCTCTGGGGATTTTCCACGCTTTCACCCTATGGGGGAGACTTTCAGGCGATCGCCGTCTGGGGCAGCCAAAAGAAATCCAATGGAAAAATGTACCCAAAAATACAGAAATTTGGCAGAAATTTCTGCTCAGGTTGGCGCTCCTTCAACTTAGAGTGGTCTGAACGAGGTGAGGAGTTCAATTATTCCCCACACCCGACACCCACGAACATTGCGCCCTTGCTCACCGCCGTTATACTCTAAGCCTTAACGGAATCTAGGGGTTTACCCGTTTTGGCAGAAACTTTTTCACCGATATAATCGTAAATTTCGCGAAACTGAGGCATAGCCCTCAGTTCTAAACGGCTACCATCTTTCAGGATAACCACAATATCTCCCCACAGACCTATACCACGGGGAACTTTCCGCAGTTGAGCAATTTCGGAGTAGATAATATCCGTGCGATCGCGCCCTTGCCATCCCCCTGTCACCGAAATGCGGCGATTTGTCACCCGATAGCGCAACCACAACGCTCGCACAACCGCCCCAATGGTTAAGGGCAGGGCGATAACCGTGAACCCCAACAAAATGTTTATAATCAAATCACCGATATGGGGACCCCCCTCATAATAGGTTTCTTCCTTAATGCCCATTTATTACCTCAGCATCTACCAATAACTGCTCTAATTCTTGCAAAAATTGAGCATAATCGCACTCCAAGGCACTGGGACGCACTCCAACTATGACATGCCAACCGGGTTTTAGTCGCGGCAATAATTGGCGCAAAGCCGCTCGTATCTGACGTTTCAGCCGATTACGGACGACGGCTTTTTTACTGACTTTTTGGCTGACGGAAATACCGATGCGAGTGGGGGGTAGATTTTTAGGATTGAGCTGTAACTTGCCTGAACGGAGACCATTCTCATGGCTAACCCTAGGCAAATGTAAACCTCGCACTGTTAAATGACGTCCATAGCGACGAATTCCTTTTTGGTATACTGCCTTAAAATCTCGCCAATGCTTGAGTCGATTCGCCTGGGGCAACAATTGTTATTTGTCCTTGGTCATTCGTCTTATGTCAGTAAAGGGGCGATAGGGCGCATGATTAAGCACCCTACGCGACTCTCAACGCCTAACAGTGAATTTGGCGTCAGTCCTGAACCTTGACAAGATAACACTACACGGCTAAACGATAACGTCCTTTACTGCGGCGGGCTTTAATCACAGCTCGACCGTTTTTGGTTCGCATGCGGGCGCGAAATCCTGATTTGCGTTTTTGCTTGCGGTTACTACCGCCTAATGTACGTTTTGTCATGGTTTATTGTTTATCGCGCTACATCTTTTAAGTTTGGAAAACAGGGAGAAAGCGAAAGTCATTATACTACTTTACCCTGTTTACCAAAGAATCACGATCTACTATCGTAACATTCCAACCGCCTAACTAATCATCAGAATCCAGGTTCCCATATAACGGGGTAGGGGAACATGACCGGGAGTCCACACTAGGCATTCAAAATAAAAAGTACCGCCAAACCGGGGATTTTTCACATTAGACAACACAATCTCCACCTTCTCCTGGGCTGGAACTGGCTCCTGCATATAAATCTGTAGCTGGTAATTCTCTTTATCCCAATCTACCTCAGCAATGGGTAGTGATTCGCCGTCAACTCTTACCTCAATCCGATCTGTGTCAAATTTTCCGGTGTAATAATCTGGATAACGAACGACAAACTGCTGCACCGCCAATTCCATCTTCTTGCTGGGAATCCTGAGGTAGTATCGATCCCATTGATTGGCTCGACCTCCAAATCCCAAATAATACCTGAGAATATTTTCCCGTTGCACACCGCTAAATATAGTGAGTCCGGGATTACTCTGAGCTAATGTCCGAACGGCTACACCAGTGAATAAACAGCCTGTTAAGGCAACGGCTGAAACGAAGCGTCCTAGAGGAGATTTGCGGATAAACATAAATGGGGAACCTTTCGCGGTAAAAAAAACTAAGATTTTTACTAAACTTTACAGTCTTTGACTGTAACAGATTTTAGTCCTACCGTAGTCGGGCGATGGTACAGACGCTCAAGAGGTGGCAAAAGTGCCTGGGGGAGCTGAGGGAGCTGGGGGAGTGGGAGTTAGAGAGAAGTGAGTATGACCTTCTTGACTCTCGGCTTTGACTCCGCTAAAGTGTCTGGCAGCTTATAGTCACTCTCTGTCTAGTTCGTCATATCTGTAGTTAAATATACACAAATTTTGGAAAAACCTGCTCATACTTCTGATTATTACCAAAAAATGGCGATCTATAGCTATCCAGATTATCAAATTAATCGACATTGAGCTAGGTGTATTGAGTGCGCTAAAGCTGTCACAGTTTTAATTTGATATAACTCTCAGCGGAATTCCACTAGCCAGTTCGGATGAAAGCTTTAACCAATAGAGTACGGATGAAAAACTCCACTGAATTGCCCTCAAGACAGACAAATTTTTCCAGGCACAGATCGCTTAGATAGTGTTGATGCAAAAGGAAGGCACAAGGGCTATCATGACATAAAAATACGACCTTCGTCTGTATGGCATTAGCCTAACGACCAAGTCATAGTTTTTTCGGTTAGTCTATAAGGAGTTTTCATGAAAATAGCACTGGTTAAAGAAATTGAAGTGGGCGAAAATCGGGTCGCCCTGATTCCGGATACTGTTGCCCGTTTGGTCAAACAGGGCTTAGAGATTTGGGTGGAAAATGGTGCGGGAGAGGCATCGTTTTTTAGCGATCGCGCTTATGAGGAGGCGGGAGCTACCCTAGTCTCAGATCCAGGTAAACTCTGGGCTGAAGCTGATGTGATCGTAAAAGTGGGCATCCCCAAAGATGATGAAATCAACCAGATGCGGGAAGGCTCAACACTAATTAGCTTCCTGAGTCCCCTAGGTAAGCCAGAGGTTGCCCAGAAACTGGCAAATCGCAAGGTGACTGCCTTCAGTATGGAGCTGATTCCCCGTACCAGTCGCGCCCAGAGTATGGATGCGCTATCTTCCCAAGCTGGGGTAGCCGGGTACAAAGCGGTACTGATTGCCGCCGCCGCGTTACCGAAATTCTTTCCCATGTTAACTACAGCAGCGGGAACAATCAAACCCTCAAAAGTGTTTATCCTGGGTGCAGGCGTAGCTGGACTGCAAGCGATCGCGACTGCTCGACGCCTAGGTGCGATGGTGGAAGCCTTTGATATTCGTCCGGCGGTGAAGGAAGAAGTGGAAAGCCTGGGAGCTAAGTTTGTCGAGGTCGATCTCCAAGAAGATACTGTGGCTGAAGGTGGGTATGCTAAAGAAATCTCTGAGGCGGCGAAGCAGCGCACTCAAGAGGTGATCGCTGAACGGGTTAAGCAAGCGGATGTAGTGATTACCACCGCCCAAGTTCCGGGCAAAACAGCCCCCTTACTGGTGACGGAGGAGATGGTACAGCAAATGACTCCGGGTTCAGTTATCGTGGATCTCGCTGCTGAACAAGGTGGAAACTGTGCCGTTACTGAAGCGGGGAAAGATATTGTCCGTCATGGCGTCACCGTTATTGGTCCAATTAATGTTCCCGCGTCCATGCCCACCCACGCCAGCCAGATGTACGCCAAGAATATCTCAACGTTATTACAGTACCTGGTCAAAGAAGGACAGTTACACCTCGATTTTGAGGATGATATTGTAGACAACACCTGTATTACCCATGCTGGCGAAATTCGCAATCAGCGGGTGAAAGATGCCCTCTCTCAAATGAGTACAACCGTCTAAGAGGATCTGGGGTTGTAGAGACTCCTCCGGTGAAACGTCTGGCGGGTCTAGTTGTTTGTGCAATACTGCCAAACAAGTCAGGTTGAAGGGTTTGTCCCTATCTCACCACCCTGTAACCTCTTGGAAGATACGCGAGTATCATGAACCGCGAAAAAGGAGAAAAAGATGACTACCACATTCATTGCCAGTTTATTTGTCTTTGTCTTAGCCGCCTTTGTTGGTTTTGAAGTGATCAACAAAGTGCCACCCACCCTGCATACTCCCTTGATGTCTGGGGCAAATGCCATTTCCGGGATTGCCGTCATCGGTGCATTGCTTATCTCCGGATCGAAGGAATGGAATGTCACCGTCATTTTGGGTTTAGTGGCTGTCGTGCTAGCCACGGTTAACGTGGTGGGCGGTTTCCTGGTTACGGATCGCATGTTGCAAATGTTTAAGAAATAAGAGAGGTGAGCGCATGACCGACTTTCTACCAACTGGGATTGAACTGACGTATTTAGTCGCAACCGGATTATTTATCTTTGGGCTGAAAAAGCTGGGATCACCAGCGACAGCACGCCAAGGAAATGTGTGGGCTTCAGTCGGGATGCTGCTAGCTGTGGTGGCAACTCTGCTGAACCAACAGGTCTTAAATTATCAAATGATTTTGGTGGGAATCGCCATTGGTGCTGTGATTGGTGTGACGGCAGCCTATAAAGTGGCGATGACTGCCATGCCTCAAATGGTAGGCTTGCTGAATGGGTTGGGTGGTGCCGCCTCAGCCTTAGTCGCGATCGGGGAATTTTGGCGCTTGCTGAACGCGGGTCAAGGTGTACCTTTAGGGTCTACGATTACCGTGATTCTGGGTGTGCTAATTGGTGGGGTTACGCTCACCGGGAGTTTTGTAGCATTTGGTAAGTTACAGGGGTTGATTACGGGTAAACCCGTAAAGTTTCCCTTGCAGCAAGTATTTAATGCCTTACTCCTGATTAGCTTTTTAGTCTGTAGTGGTTACCTATTAGTCACACCGGACAATACAACCATCTTTCTGGCGATGGTGGGTATCTCCTCAGTGTTAGGGATTTTCTTTGTCCTCCCCATTGGCGGTGGCGATATGCCTGTGGTGATCTCACTGCTGAACTCGTTTTCCGGGTTAGCGGCGAGCGCGGCAGGTTTTGTCGTGATGAACGATATGCTGATTGTGGCTGGGGCGTTAGTTGGGGCTTCCGGTTTAATCCTGACCAACATTATGTGTAAGGCGATGAACCGTTCCTTACCCAACGTGCTATTTAGTGCCTTTGGTAGCGGTGAAGTCAAAGGCGGTGCTGGTGATGCCGGTGGCGTCGGTGACAAAGTTGTCCATAGTATTGATGCCGAAGAAGGGGCAATGATGTTGGGCTATGCCCGCTCCGTGGTCGTTGTTCCAGGGTATGGGATGGCAGTGGCTCAGGCACAACATACAGTGCGCGAATTAGCCGATCAGCTTGAAAAACTGGGCGTTGAGGTCAAATACGCCATTCACCCAGTTGCGGGTCGGATGCCGGGACACATGAACGTACTTTTAGCCGAAGCGAATGTCTCTTATGACTATCTCTACGACATGGATGACATCAATCCTCAGTTTGATAATACGGATGTTGCCCTTGTCATTGGTGCCAATGATGTGGTAAATCCAGCCGCTCGCAGCAATAGCAGTAGTCCGATTTATGGGATGCCGATTCTCGATGTCGATAAGGCAAAACATGCGATCGTGATTAAGCGAAGCATGAATGCGGGCTTTGCTGGGATTGAAAATGAGCTGTTCTACGGCGATAAGACGATGATGTTGTTTGGTAGCGCTAAGGATGTTGTGGCGCAGCTTGTGGCTGAGGTGAAGCAGCTTTAACCGACAATTACAGCTCTTTGCGCTGTAATAAAGTACAGTAGATCAAAGTCCCCCTTCAGATCCCCCTCCCGTCCCCCTATTTGATCCCCCTTCCGTCCCCCTTAAAAAGGGGGAAGCCATTTGACCACCCGAATCTGACTAAACCCGCCCCCACAATTGAATCAGGGCGGGTTTTGTTGCTCAGTTATCAATGACTAGCGGAATGGATACCAAGTTGCAGTCTAAGGTAGAATTTGTCATGCTGAGCAGAACGCAGTGAAACGGAGTGACGCGAAGCATCTGTCCAGATTCTTCGCTTCGCTCAGAATGACATGATAGAACGCAACTTGGTATGAGTCCCTAAACCCGCCCCTACAGAACATTCAATCCTATCCAGAAATGTCGGTAGGATAATCCGTGTGAACTGCTTCTAGCTTCATCACAATTTTCGGCTTAAGTTTCTCCAGCTCTTGCTTGAGAATTCTTTTACTGAGCTGAGGCTGAGTGCTGGGCATAGCTGCATGGCTGGCATTTGCCCAATCCAGGAGTAGTTTTCGCTGAGTTGAGGCAATGGTGGCGGTCATCACGTTGGCGCAGCGTTGGGGTTCAGTCAGGGCAAAGAATAAAATCCGATAGTTTCCTGATTCTCCTAAAATTCGGATCACTTTTTGACCCATGGCTGTTTTCAGATCCAAATAACAGGTTAGCCAACGAGCGCCATGTTGCCGATTGTGTAGGGCTGTAATCCATAACACCATGGGATGGGGAGACATCAGAAATAGGAATTGGTTATAGCGGGTGCTAATTCGGCGGTTTTCAATATCGTCCTTGGTCAGCATCACCCAAAGGGTGGCTAATAGTTCCTGACTGGTACGAATAATATGCGGAAAAACAATCGAGGCTTGGGGTTTGTTTTTGGGCCACGACGTTTGTAAGCAAAGGTCTTCAATAGAACGAGCGGGAGGCTTCTGGGGGGGTTCTTCGGCGCGGGGTATTTTCGAGAGTACAGCACCAATCCGCTGACCGAGTTGTCGTCCTTGACCAAAACGCTGTTCTAAGGGTTCTAATGTCTGGATGACTTCCTCAATGGTTTGCGGGCGATCGCTGGCTTCTTTTGCCAGACAACTCATCACCAGTGTTTCTAGGGCTTTAGGCAATTTCAAATCGGGTTTGGCGGATTCAAAGCGGCGCGGTGGGCTGAAGTGATGAGCTTTGTACCACCCGCCAAAGGAATTCGATTCGCCTACAATGGGCATTTCCCCGGTGAGCATCTCAAACATCATCACGCCCAGACTGTAAATGTCAGAGCGGTTATCGAGTTCTCGCCCCTCCATTTGTTCGGGGGAACAATAGGCTAATGTCCCCATAAACGAGTGGGTTTGCTCGCTGTTGGATTGGATCAGCTTGGCAATGCCAAAGTCAAGAATTTTAACCAGTTCCCCGAAGGAGGCGTCTTGTACCACGAGAATATTACTGGGTTTAATATCTCGGTGGATAATTGGGCTTTGTTCCCCTTCGATCACGATTCCCTTATGAGCGCATTGCAGCCCTAAACTAATCTGACGGCTAATATTGAGAAAGCGAGGTAAGGGGAGGGATTGCTCGCGAATGATTTCACTTAAGCTATTGCCTTCGAGGAACTCCATGACGTAAAACGAAATATCATTCTCATCCACGCCATAGTCCCGGACGCGCACGATATGATTACTTTTTTCCCCAAGTAGCGCACAGATTGTTGCTTCTCGCTCAAAGCGATCGCGCATTTTTTGGTTGAGTAAGGTTTGGGATATGAATTTGACAGCGACAATCACGCCGCCAAGTAACATATCTTTAGCTTTATAAACTTGACCCATAGCGCCCTGACCGATCAACCCAACGAGTTGATAGCGGTTGGCGAGTATGCGACCATGATTAGGGTCTTTTGTCATGATTGGTTTAGTGAGAGCTTGGAGCAGTTGTGAACGATACCTATTTACCAGTTTGACCCAAGCGCAATTCGGCAAGTAGCATTCAATTGAACTAGACCCAATAACTCACTCGGTTACTCGTTCCATTGTGCCATTTTGACCAGCTAGAGTTCATCACTTTATTGAGCGCTCAACTGGAGCTACACTTGTGGTAAACCGAAATCTATTAACTTAATAAGTTTCATAAGTCAAGGATTACATAGAATTTATCAGTCCATCCCAGACTATATCTTGCTACGCTAACACAGGAAAAGCAGGTACAACGTCACAGATTTTTAGGACGGTCAAATCCCAGTGAGTGATTTCATCAAAATACCTCCGATGTAGGAAACTCCGTGTCTTTCAACCGGAGAGGCATACAAGAAGAACGGTTGCTAACCAAACTGGAGGCTCGAAGCCTGATTACTTCAGTGCGGGGTGCTGACCGTTGATACTTCACACTTTATACTTCTGATTATAAGCTTGTGCTATCCAGGCTGTCGTTCTAGCGTTGCTTCCATTGTGCTGGTCAGATAATGACCCGCCATGATGCTACTGGAGAGGTAGTAGGTATTATCATCCAGTTGGTGTCGGGTTTCAAAACCACTACGTCTTTGGCGATCGCTTAAAACCCAATAGCGTTGCACAATTGATTCTGGAGTGATCCAACCTTCGCCCTCAACACGACCCAAAACACTATGTTGTAAGACGAAGGTGTACTGCCGTTCTCCGGCATCAAGACGCCCCCGATATTGGAAAGAAATATCCTCGCGCTCATCGTCGGGAAAAACCAGCTTGGTTACCATCGTAAACCAGTTTTCTCGACCCCAGGCAACAATTGTTTTCCCTCTCACGCTGAGAAGCGATCCATTGCGCTCCAGCCAATTTCCCTGGAGTGTCCAGCGTCCTGCCTCCATTAAAAAGGTGTGAGCCACAGCGTTACCCTTTGCCTCTAATCGAATAGTGCTGGTTGAATTTGTCCTTAACTATGGCGCAATGCCTGACCAAGCAGATTGCCAAAATGGTAGTCATTAGGATAAAAAAATAGGCAATTGTGTTCAGTATTCAGTGTAGTCCCAAGTGGACAAGAAATGCTTGATTCTGAGTTAATTATTTAGGATGGCGCAATATTACCCAAAAGTACCGCTTGCTTCGCGCCCGTAACGGGTGGGAGATTCCCGCAAATGCCCAAGTCTCGCCAATAGGCTAAAACGGCAAAGGCGATCGCTTCTTTGAAATCTCCACTCACCCCAGCCTGATCCGTTTTTTGTATATCCACCGACTGTAACCGACTTTGTAAGCGCTCTTTTAGGTAGAGATTGCGACTACCCCCACCACACAGGAATATCTGATCAGGCATCTTTGGTAAAAAGTGACGATAGCTGTCCTCTATAGAGGCGACGGTGAGTTCGGTTAGGGTTGCCAATAGATCAGCCGGACTCAGAGAATAGGCTTGACTCTTGGCAATACATTGGTGTAAATAATCCCAGCCGAATAATTCTCGCCCTGTGGATTTAGGCGGGGGTTGCTGGAAAAAGTCGTGGCTTAACCATTGGTTGAGCAGGGGTTGACAAACCGTCCCCTGTCGTGCCCAGTTTCCGTCTTGGTCATAAGATTGACTCCCCTGGGTAAAATGCTGTACCGCTAAATCCAACAGCGTATTTCCTGGTCCTGTATCCCAACCACTGACCAAATCTAACCAATTTCCTTGACAGGGAGGGAGGTAAGTAACATTACCAATTCCGCCGATATTTTGGATACATCGGTGCTGAGTCGGGGAGGAGAGCAAACAAGCATCAATTTTGGAGACTAAGGGCGCTCCTTGACCCCCAACCGTAATATCAGCGACACGGAAATTACTGACCGTTTTAATCCCTGTGGCGTGAGCAATAACCTCTCCCCGTCCTAATTGAAGACTATAGCCTAAAGGGGTGTTTGTAGAGACGTGCCATGGCGCGTCTAGGTGCAGGGGAGCAGGTGGACGATGGTAAACGGTTTGACCGTGGGAACCGATCAGCGTAGCGGCGGGTGGGTGGTGTTTTTGGATGGCTTGGGCGGCTTGAGCAAATTGTCGCGCGATCGCATCATCTAATAAAGCGAATTCTGCCATCGATATAGAACCACCAGCACAGAGATTAAGGATTTGCGATCGCAGTTTTTCGGGGTAGGGATACGTCGCTCCCGCCAATAACTCCACTGTTAAATCGGATTCGGAACCAGCAATCTCCACGAAAGCTGCATCAATTCCATCAACTGATGTACCACTGATTAATCCAACGACGCGAGTCATAGTTTTTGCTGGGGAAGATGGGGAAGCTGGGGAAGATGGGGAAGCTGGGGGGGTTAACTCAAAACTTTAAGCTGTTCGGCATTTAAACCTTAATTGCACTTATGTTCACCTAGCTTATGCCGTTATAGATTCTACCAAAATCCGGCATTTTCTCGAAAAAAAACCTCAGCCGTGAGGCTGAAGTCTATAACCAGGGTGCATCTACCGTTTTTTCCTACAGCATGGACTTGATCCGATCAGGAAAAATCTTCCGTTTGGCAAACTAATTTCCATATTGCCTCACCAACGCTACCGGAGGTAAAAAATTGTAACGGTTCATCGTTACTCAACTGGGTACGAGTGATCAATTCACCTTGAACATTGAAGCGAGCGATCGCGACAGGACGCCAAGCCCGCAGTGGACAAATCATCGCACTGTAAGTCTTTCGCGCTAATAGTCCTTGTTCATCCGGTTCTGGAAAGACAGACATCTGCCAGAACCAGACCGTATTATGGCGACGTTCGACAAATTCTGGGTCAACGTAGTAGTCAATATCATTGTGATCACGGGCAACAAATACCCACTGATCAGCCGCCGCAGGTAAAGTGGTGAAGAAGGTGGTGATGCTAGCTAGAATTAGACGTCTGAGCTTCATCAAGCGTCCTCACTCATCGCGATCGCACCCTAACTCTTGCAGTCGTTTCTTGTCTTCTACCCGTACCTGGGTATCATCACTACCACTGGCGATTAGGATATTTCTGTTTAAAACATTGATATCAACACTATTGAATTTTCTGTTGTCAAATGACTTATCCACTTCGATACCCTCTAAATATTGTTCTGCTCGTTTCCCCTGAGTCGTGAGGGGCCAAAGCATCGTTCGTCCATCATCACCGCCACTGGCTAAGTAACAACCCCCGTTACTCAAAGCCACAGATCGTACAGGTAGACTACCATGACCATTTTGCCATTGGTCAATAATTTCACAAGACGCTTGACCCTCTACCAAGCAGGATTCCATATTCCACAAGGTAATATAACCCTGATTGTCAGCCGTTGCCATGAGATAGGGTTTCATATTCGCAACATCGATACTGAAAATATAGTCATCTTGACCTCCTGGACGATACTGACCATTTTGACGATACTGCACGGGAACGGTCACATTCTCTGATTGGGACAAATTCCAAATAACCAATTGGTTAAACCGTCCAGCAACAGCTAAATTTTGATTGCCGAGTCCCACAAATTTTAGGGCATAAACCGCAAAATCAGATTGTCCCCTCAACAGAGGTTCCTGACTGCTATTTCCGCCAGTTATCGTATCCGCTAAACTTTGTTGAATATCCCACCCTAAGATCAAGCCACTGCCGTGACCACTAAAAAGATACCGTGAATCATCTGTAAACTCTAACGCCAAAACTCGATCATCCTTTTCTTGGGAAAAAGACATCATTAATTTGGGCGTTTCTGCCAATAAATTTAACAGTTGAATCTCGCCATTTTCTAATCCAGCAGCCACCACGTTATTATCGACTGGTTTATAACGAATCACCCGCACGGCTTTCCCTGTCTTGGCAATTTTCTCCACTTCTGGATTCGCAAAGTAATTAAAAAAGCCATCAACTCGCCATTTAATTAAGGATTGATCATTAGACCCACTGACGACATTCTGGCTCATGCCATTAAATTGCACAGAATTGACAGCATCGTGGTGTCCAAAAAACTTATTATCGGGATTGAGCCAAGATAGCCACCAGATAAAATATAAAAGCAGGAGTCCACCACCTAGGAGTAACCAAGTTGGAATAATTGGATAAACATCCAGTTTCAAAAATTGACTCGTGGGATTAGTATTTCCTAAACGCTGATCCGATAATGTCGCCATGGCTTCTAAAGAAAGTTCCTTTTTTCGACCCCATAAATGGCGTCTGGCTTGAACTCTAAGCGGCGCTTGAGCCGTTTGACCCGGATTCAATTCAGCGGGTTTATCCGGTAATTCTAAAGTACAGTCCTCTTTGTCTTCACCCTGAATAGTAACAGTAACCTGTTGCTGAAGATTGCTATGATTCTCAAATTCCAAGGTGTAGGGAACCGGGGAATTCCGCCAGTTGGGTATCCAAGTGCGTTTGGCGGGAATTTGCTGCTGTTTGGGAGTGGCGCTAAACTCCACCAACCCCATAGGTAAAACTTCTAGCGTACCTTCCACTTGGGTGGGAGAACCATGGCGATGAGTCGCCGCGATCGCAAAGGGATAAATCCGGCTGGGGGCTTGGGAAATGTCAGGAATTTGGCAAATAAATGTTTCAGTGACTTGTCCGTTTGGAGGTAGATATAACTGGCGTTCAGTTCCATCAACAATCCAGGTTGGATCTAAGCCCGAAAGTTTCAACGTAACATGGGTTTCCAGTTGACTGGGATTATAAACTCGTACTGGAATTTCATCTTCATTTGCCGGATATTCTTGAAACTCCCGCACAGGCAAATCCAATTTTAACGGAATTGAACCCGTACCCTGTTCTAGAATCAACCGCAGCACTTCTCGGTCTTCATCCGGGAGTTCCATGGAGAAGACACGCACGGTTAGGTTCATCAATCCGACAAAACCAGGCACAGGATTATCGACAATCGCCACCTGAAAATGGGTAACGTCACCTGGAGGCTTTTTGGTACTCACTTCTGGGGAGATCTTGTACCAATCTGGAAGCCGATCAGCATCAACTCCAGCCGCCGTCACTTCCACCTGGAAACTGGCAAAGCGATCGCTATCATTAACGACCTTAACTTCAAATGAAGCGGGTAGACCTCCAGGCTTAAATCGAAGTTGTTTTGGGGCAACCGTTGTATCAATTAAATTATCTACCATTTATTTTTTTCCTTACGTCCTAAACTCCCCCAGTTTCTCTGTTCCTTGACACATTACAAATGATGAATAACTAACACTCTACATTAACCTATCAAATAGCTCATCTCGACGCGATGGTGCTGACGGGTTTGATGGATTGGAGGGGTGGGAAGGGGATGACGCCATCACCGTTGGTGGTGGCTGCTGTCCACGGGTTAGTTGTCGGCGACGCCAAGCTAAATGCAAAATGTTAATCCCTAATTCCTGGGCTGTACGCATTACTTCACGGGGAATCAGTCGTTTTTCATTAATTCCCCAAGCCTCCGATAAGTTACCAATCGCGACAATAATCCCCCCACCACTTAAGAGTTGAATCGGTTTTCTATTGATACGAGGTGTCGTGGCAAAAAGAAAGGGTTGAGTCCGCAGTAAGTCGTGACGGTCTAATTTTTCCAGTGGCGTTAATCGGATGCCTAGACTTTGGGCAAATTCTTGGAATCGACCTGCAATTGAATTCTTGCGTCTGGCTAACTCTGTAGCAATCATCTCTCGTTCACTGACAATATCTTGTCGGCATTGCTGTAATCTGGTATCTGTATCAATAGTGGGATTATTATCAAGTTGAGTTAATGACTGTTCGAGTTCTTGGTAAACGTTGCTCAGGTCTTTAATCGCATTGCCTTGCAGCCAATGTTTTAATCCTGCCGACGCTTCGACTAAAACTGTACCTCCTGCTTGTAAATACTTTCGCAGCACCTCAAATTCAGAGTCTCCTAATACCTGAACTTGGCGATCTGTCATGAAAAATAAATCATATTCTAAGATAGCTTGTAGCTCTGCTGATTGTAAACTAAATTGTCCGATTTCATCACTCCCCTGCAAGGCTGGATAAAGTCCAGGGGTTGATTGGAGAAGATAGGAAAGATTCGATAAAATACCATCTTGTTCAGAGTTATCCACAGCTAACCCTTTGTACATAGCAACGTGAACGATAGCCAGAGGTCGAGCTTGGGGTTGAAGACGGTAGCGCAAGTCCAACTGGTTATAGCTAGGGGAGAAACTATTGACGGGCGCTTCCAGTTTAACGAGTCCTGTTTTGAGAAGAATCCGACAGAGTTCAACATCCCCTTCTGTGGGTGGATTTGCCTTTTCATCAATCCGAAATGTTTCGACGATGCGATCGGTAACTCTACGGGTGCGTAATTCGGCGGGATCTCTAAATTTAACTACCAAATACACCATCAAGGGTTCTTCTGAAGTCGCTTCTGAAGAAATCCGATAGGACATGGGTTCTGGCACTACGATAAAATTGCCAAATAAATCAATAGCAAGTCCCGGTTGAATTTCGACCCAACGTTCATCTCGGTATTTCGCCACAACATCAGCGGGGGCGGGAACAACATGTACCCCCAATCCGAAGACTATTCCGGGCTGATGTAGAGATTGGTAAAAGGTACTATGATACTGGCGGTGATAGTGGTGAGCTAACTGCCAACGTTGGGCATCAATTAGTAAGCCGTCTGTGACATGGAGACGTTCAAATTGTTGGAGAGATGGGGGAGGGAAATGGTTAGTCATTGGTTATTTGTTATTTGTCATTCGTCATTCGTCATTCGTCATACTCGCTTCCCTTGAGAAGCAAGCTACGTCCTTCGTCATTCAATATAGAGTTCATAAGTACAAAAAGCGGGTTTTTCTTGGCGGATAATTTGATGCACTAATAATTCGTCAATTTTAGTTGGGGGTTCAGGGCGCAGTCGGACAATGAAATGATACGGTTGTCCGCCACCAACCAGGGAGTCTTGATTTAGGCGGGTGTTCCCCATCATAAATCCTTGACCAAACACTTCTTGAATACAAATATGCTTTTGATGTTCAGGAAGATGGTCATCCAAGGGTAAGTCCGTAAATAGATGCAGGTAAAATCGTAATCCCCGGCGCGTCCCTCGCCAGCGATAAATCTCCATCGCCTGACGAATCAGATAGCGCTGTCGCTGTAGGCTTAAAGCGGGGTTGAGTTGCCAACCTACCCAATGTGCCAGAAACGGTAGAAGGGTTTCTGGTGTCATTAAGGGGTCGAGATACGCCCATAAAGCCTCTAGGGATTGTAAGGTAGGTTCAAAGGCTTGCTCGAAAATTTTCAGAAAGCGACCGATAAAATCGACTTCTTGATAAATTTCAGGTACAAAGTTTAGATATAAGCTACGAGGGCGAACATAGAGATTAAAGCTCGCCGATTCAACGTATTTGCTCCCCGTTCCCGATTGGCTGGAATAGACATAAATCTGACCGCGATAATCGAGACGGTGAGAGGGTTTAGCATCCCAATCCTGATTAGACTCAAAGAAATCGGCTGGCATATAAAAGCGAATCACCGCTTCCATGCGCCCACCAGCAAGAAGTTCTCGCCCTTCTATACCCAAACGATACCATTGGGAGGGAAAATCTCCCTGGATTTGAATATCTAAGTGTAAGGTTTGGTTGCTGAGGTTTTCCAGTTCCAGCAGCAGTTCACTCGGTTCTCCTGGATAGAGAGTGAGGTAGCAACCACGACGTTCTGTATCCCGCGAGGCTTGGTTGAGTAAAGGTGCGGCTGACTCGCTTGACCCCGCAATCGGCTGAGGGGTAACCTCTGGCAACTGCATGGAGGTTAGTTGTAGGCGTAAGGGTAGTGTATCGCGAGCTTGTGTCATACTAAATCCAGGTTAACTCCCCCTGTTTTGGTAAGTGGGTGGGGACAATTAACGTTAACGGTGGGGATCGTCATTTGTCTTATGTCATTCGTCATTCGTCTTATGGTCAGGGCGGGTTTTGTTGTTCCGTTATTGGAGGAGAGGGCGGGTTTTGTTGTTCCGTTATTGGAGGAGAGGGCGGGTTTTGTTTTTCCGTTATTGGAGGAGAGGGCGGGTTTTGTTTTTCCGTTATTGGTGGAGAGGTCGGGTTTTGTTGTTCCGTTATTGGTGGAGAGGGCGGGTTTTGTTTTTCCGTTATTGGTGGATAGCTGTCTTTAGTCCCTAAACCCGCCCCTACATTCCCTAAACCCGCCCCTACATTCCCTAAACCCGCCCCTACACATTCAAATTAGGTATTCTACCCTACTTCATCCGAGCAACTCTACATCGTTCGGTCAGTGTATCTAATTGCATGAACCATGGAGTGATTATAGCAGTGAATAACGACGGTTCAACTCTGTAGGTTGGTGAAAATAAACTCAACCCTATTAAGTTGTGTAAATACCTCTCAAACCTCTCAAACCCTTGCATAATAAGTAGCTGGCTACTCAGAGGAAGTAAGTATGACTCCCTCTACTGTTAACTTTTATTGTGCCTATCGACTTATAATTTCTGTCCCTTGCAAGTGCCAGTATTAATCTGTTGATCAACTTCCTTAAAAATCAGGATAAAGCTGATAACGTCTGACCATCACTAACTATAGATTGATCCTTCGGCTACAAGGGGAGAATGGGCGACTCCAATTCTGCTCACTTTAACACTGATTCCGCAAATCCTATTGAGTTGTCTGTGTCAATCTGTGTCCCTCACTCTTCAATGTTCGGTCTGTGCCATTTCTTTGTTTGTGTAATCTGTGTTTTTGTCAATCCCTTGTAATAATTTTTATCTCAACTTTAACAAAATACATGCGTCCAAGGGAAGGTTGGGCGGGAGACGAAAACCAAGACTTATACAATGTTTTACCAAGAGTCAAGGGGTTTAGCTAGCTCGAAATTATTTTTGCCCACAAAATACCCACCATAGATAATATACCTGAAAACCGCACATCGTTCTCACAATAGCTGAATCACCTGATAATTCGTAGATTATTCCGGAAACAGAGTAAAAAACGAGCAATTATGATGTTGTGTTAAGACATCAAACAGATTTAAATATTCAAACTTTTTTTTGGAAAAGAATAGTTTGAATTATCAGAACTTGACAAGTGTAGCCCAACCAACTACAAAGAAAGCTAAAACAATGTCTGTAGCCAAGCTTACAACAGCCACAAATTGGTATGTCGTGAATAGCCATCGTTATCTGATGAGTGCGATCGCACAGGTACGACAGGTGCTGATAAGTCGGATAGAGCAGCGTCAGGGGAAGGAGACAGAGATGATGGCGATCGCGCTGCCAGAGGAGGAGGAAGATGCACCACCGTCAGCGTTGACACAACTCTGTCAAATCTTCGGGTTATCGGGGTTTGAGCGGGATGTGTTGCTCCTCTGTGCCGGGATGGAATTGGATGAGGAGTGGGGGGCGTTATGTGCTGAGGCACAGGGGGAGGCGCACCAGATGTATCCCACCTTTGGTTTAGCCTGGGCGCTTTCAGGGGAGCCGAATTTAGCCGCCTTACGTCCTGATGCGCCCTTGCGCGGGTGGCGGTTGATTGAGGTGGGAGAGGGGATGAGTCGGCTGAAGTGTCCCTTGCGGATCGATGAGCGGATTTTCCATTATCTGTTGGGGGATGATTATATTGATTCGCGATTGCGGGGAATCGTGCAGCCGTTATCGGTGGAGGCAGAGGATTATGCTGTATTACCGCCCTCTCATCAGCAGATAGTGGCGCAAATTGCGGCAACCTGGGTCGAGTCATCTCGGACAACGTTGCCCGTGATTGGGTTATCGGGAGTGGATGGATTGAGTAAAAGCGCGATCGCGGCGGCGGTTTGTCGTCAGTTGAATTTGAACTTGCATCGCTTCTCGGTAGCGGCGTTGACGTCTCAGGGTGGGAGTCTGAGTTTAGTCAAGCAGTTGTGTGAACGGGAATGGTTACTGAGTCATGCCGTGCTGTTGGTGGATGGGGATGAGATGGAGGAGGGGATAACGGCTGGGTTATCGGAATTCATCGATACGATTAATCTGCCCCTGATGGTGAGTAGTCGGGAACCAGGGCGACAACGAATGCGATCGCGCATTACCTGGGAAGTGCAGCCCCCCACCGCCGAGGAACAGAAGGCAATTTGGCAAGCCGCTTTAGGGGAGAAAGCCGTGCATCTGGAGGCGGAGATTGAAGCCTTGGTGTCTCAGTTTCAACTGAGTGTCCGGGATATTTATACCGTATGTATCCAGGCGCAAAGGAGTTTGGAGGAAGAGATTGCCAACAAAGCAGCCGCCCTTGTCTCTCCTGAACCTGAACCTGAACCCGTCGAGGAAACCAAACCCAAGCGCAAACCCCGCGTCACTCGCAAAACCAATACCGAAACCCCACCCCCGAAACCTGTCACCTTAGAGGTGGCAAAAAGTCCCCTCTGGGATATTTGTCGCATCCAAGCCCGTCCCCAGTTAGAGGACTTGGCAGTACGGATTGAGACAACCGCCGAATGGGAGGATTTAATTTTACCGGAGAGAGAGAAGGGGATGCTGCGAGAGATGGTAGTACAGGTACAGCAACGGGGAAGGGTGTATGAAACCTGGGGATTTGCCCAGAAGAATCAGCGGGGATTGGGGATTAATGCCCTATTTTCTGGGATGTCGGGAACCGGGAAAACCCTGGCGGCGGAGGTATTGGGGAATACCTTACGCTTGGATGTCTATCGCATTGATTTGAGTGCGGTGGTGAGTAAATATATTGGCGAGACGGAGAAGAATCTGCGGCGCATCTTTGATGGGGCGGAAGGGTGTGGGGCGATTTTGCTGTTTGATGAGGCGGATGCGCTGTTTGGTAAACGATCAGAGGTGAAGGATTCCCATGACCGTCATGCCAATATTGAGGTAAGTTATTTGTTGCAACGGATGGAGACGTATCGGGGGTTGGCGATTTTGACGACGAATATTCAGACGGGGTTGGATCAGGCGTTTATTCGCCGGATTCGGTTTATTATTAAGTTTCCCTATCCGGCTGCTAAAGAACGAGAGGAAATCTGGCGGCGGGTGTTTCCCCAACAGACACCGACAGAGGGGTTGGATTTTAAGAAGTTGGGACAGTTGAATATGGCAGGGGGAAATATTAAGACGATTGCGATGAATGCGGCGTTTTTAGCAGCGGGTGCTGGGGAAGCGGTGCAGATGAAGCATATTAAGCAGGCGGCGATTCAGGAATGTCTGAAGGTGGAACGTCCGATGGGTCAAGGGGAATTGCAAGGCTGGTAACACTGATTTCGCTGATTTTTTTGAGGGTTGGGGGTGGGTGGCTTATGTTAGTAGCACTGATTACACAGAGGGGTTTGTTCTGGAGTGGCACAGGTTGGTAAGGATGATTTGATGGCTGGTAACACTGATTTCGCTGATTTTTTTGGGATGGTAGCGGTGGTAACACTGATTTCGCTGATTTTTTTGGGATGGTAGGGGTGGGTGGCTTATGTTAGTAGCACTGATTACACAGAGGGGTGAGTGGTGGGTGGCTTATGTTACACGGATGATTTGATGGTTGGGAGGACTATAAGCGTGTTCTGTGTAATCTGTGTACCTGACTATTTGAGTCTTCTGTCTGTGCCATCCTTGCTGTGTAATCTGTGTTGTGGGGGCTGTTTGGGCGTCTGTGTAATCTGTGTTATTTAATCGTGAGGCTGCTGGTAAAATCTAAGAAAATCGGTGTAATCAGTGTTTGAGGCAGGAGGTTGGGGATGGGTTATTTGTATGAGGAGAAAACCTATCAAATTATTGGTGCGGCACAGGAGGTGCATCGGGAGTTAGGGGCGGGGTTTTTGGAGGTGGTGTATCAGGATTCGTTGGAGTTAGAGTTTCAACTGCAGCAGATTCCTAATCATCGGGAATGTCCCTTACCGATTTTTTATAAGGGGGTGCGGTTAAATCGAACCTACAATGCGGATTTTTTATGCTTTGACCAGATCATCGTGGAGACCAAGGCGGTAAGGATGTTAGTTAAGGAATTTGAAGCCCAAACCCTGAATTACCTCAAAGCCACGAAACTGCGCCTGGGTTTACTGATTAACTTTGGTGAACCGAGTCTCAAAGTTAAACGCATTATCAATTAGCCACTCCATGGCAGTCGTGGCGGAAGAATATATCTAGACAAGAAAAAAAAGCTTTATTACAAACCCCCCCGAAGACCCAAAAACTGTGATAAAACAGCAGAAACAAACCCGAATCCAACCTATCCCAGAAATCAGTATGACTAACCTTTGCCACCCACCCCTAACCCCTCTGTGAAATCCACCCAGGAATCATCCTTACCAACCTTAGCCACCCACCTCTAACCCCTCTGTGAAATCAGTGCTACCACCCTTAGCCACCCACCCCTACCCTCAAAAAAAATCAGTGTAATCAGTGTTTTGAAATCAGTGCTACCACCCAGGAATCATCCTTACCAACCTTAGCCATCCACCCCTAACTCCTCTGTGAAATCAGTGCTACCACCCTTAGCCACCCACCCCTACCCTCAAAAAAAATCAGTGTAATCAGTGTTTTGAAATCAGTGCTACCACCCAGGCATCATCCTTACCAACCTTAGCCACCCACCCCTAACCCCTCTGTGGAATCAGTGCTACCACCCTTTACCACTCACCCCTACCATCAAAAAAAATCAGTGTCATCAGTGTTATGTCCACTCATCAATCCATCCCCAAACCCGCAAACGCCAAGAAAAAATCGGATATCCTACCCATTCCGGCGCAATCCAAACCCCATCCGGTTATCGCCCAACCCAAAATTGAGTCAACCCGCAGCAATGAGGAACAATTGGCACAGATACGGGCAAAACGCGAAGCATCGGAACGCTTGGGTTCCACCTTATTAACCCCCAAATCCGTTCCCCACACACCGCCACCCCTGCAACCGAAACTCACCATTGGGCAACCGGGGGATATGTATGAACAGGAAGCCGATAGGGTAGCGCGTCAGGTGGTAGATCAGATTAATGCGCCGCCGCAGATTCAAGCTAAGGCACCGCGCAACCCGATGCAATCTGTGGGGGAGTTGAAGCCTTCTCCTTTGGATCATCACCCGGTGATGAAGGTGCAGCGTCAGGCGACTGGGGGAGAGATGAATGCGTCTGCCGATGGCATCGGTGTTTCCGGGGTGCCAAAGGAAAACAAAACTGGTTTGCCAAATAACCTCAAAGCTGGTATTGAAAACCTTTCCGGTATGTCAATGGATGATGTGAAAGTTCACTATAACTCCTCCAAACCTGCCCAGTTGAAGGCGTTGGCATATACGCAGGGGACAGATATTTATGTGGGGCAGGGACAAGAAAAGCATTTGCCGCATGAAGCATGGCATGTGGTGCAACAGAAACAGGGGCGGGTGCAACCGACAATGCAGATGAAAGATACAAAGGTTAATGATGATCTGGACTTGGAGAAAGAGGCGGATATATTTGGTGGCAAAGCCAAAGAAGTGGGGCAACACATTTTACAGAAGAGGGGAGTGATAGCCCATGAGTTGACCTATGGGGAAAAGCAAGAAAGCGATGCCGTCAATCACAGCATGGGAACTGTACAACGTGCCTTAGGCTTTGAATTGGAGGTTGATATTCCTGTCAGTCAATACATTCCTCCAGATGACGCCCAATTACCTGATGTTCGCAATATCGTCGCTGATTGGGATAATGCCGTAGAAGGTTTCCCAGAAGCCGATCCACACGGCAATCCACCGGTGCCTCAAACCGTAATCTATCAAGCTGTTAATGGCGGGGTAACGGTTGATGCCGTGCCGGACAAGAAAGGGCTAGACTTCGTTCCATCAGGTCAAATCCTCGAAATACGAGTTAGCCCCATTGATACCGCCAATATTACAGGATTGGCTGCTACCATGAATAATGTCCTAGCCGGAATCAATCCCTTATATAACGGAATCCGCGCTGGAAATCCTCAAAATAATCGATTCCACATCCCAGTACAAGGAGCAGCGACTCCTGCTATGGTCGGTCTGCCCAATGGAAATGACCCCAACGGGAATATTGATAATGCTAAGCGTTTAGAAGTCAGTTGGCGAACATACATGCAAGCGACAGCAGGTGTACGTACTGACCGAATCGGAAGATTAGGAGAAAAGATACGACATGGAGCACAACCAGGGGATGATCTTTCACTCGATAGTTTGCAATCCTCAGTAACACGATATCAGGATATTGCACGGGATGCACGCGCCGCCGCGATAGCCGTCTACAATGCTGTTCACTGGATACAACCTAATCTGCGTGACGCAATCGTTGCAGAAAAAGAAGCTGTCCTAGGATTTTTAACCCTAATCTGCACCTACCTCATTGGAGGAGGGAAAGCATATCAAGGACAAGGAAATAGAAATCCCAAAAATATGACCGCTTTGTTTTCACGATCAGGCTTCCATCAAATACGGACTCAAACCCTTTCAGCCCAAAGTGAACAATGGATTAGAGCGAACAATCAGTCGTTCAGAGAACAACTGGTTAAATTCACTCGCCATGCTGATGCAGACGACAGAATGTATAGTCCGCTCTTCAATAGACTGGGAATGGCACATCCGACACAAACAGTAATGATCTTTTTGAACGATGCATTAAACAGAAACCAGGATCGTTACACACAAAGTGAGGCTAAATCGATAATTCCACCAGAAAATGTGGGTGCTGCCCTACCAGGAGCCGTACTGGAATTTCGGCGGATCGCCAACCCAGGCAATAACCCAGCCGCCTGGGTAGCAAAAATATCCGAGGTAGTCACAGCCATCCATCATGTGAACACATAGTGCGATCGCTCTTTGGGTTGAGGAGAGAGAGTGCGATCGCTCGTTGGGTTGGATTGAGGGGAGAAAGTGTGATCGCCTTTACAGAAACTCGACACGTCCAACCATTTCCTCTGGCGTACAAACTTCATACATCAGAACCAAACTTTCAATGATTTGTCCAATCGAACGACTTCCTTGTTGACAATAAGCAATGCCTGGATGATCATTCATCAAGCTAGCCATTCTAATAAAATCATCATCCTGAGTAAAAAGTACACGTTTTTCTTGACAAATAAATGCTAACTGTGCATCATCACTTTGAGTACGCAACCCAGCTTCAACAGTTGTTGTCACATCAATACCCCGACGGCGTAATTCACGAGCAATCACAGATTTCACCTGCTCATCTAAGTGAAACCGAATCCGATTACTCACCCCGAATTTCTCTCAACTTTTCCTGCAGAGGAGAGGGGGTACTATTACGCCTTATTTGTTCCACATAAGCCTCACTTTCAGCCGTATGACGGTCAATGTCTTGGCGATGATCATAATAATAAGCCATTGCCGCATAAACCGATGCCAAGGATAAATCATACTCAGTAGCAATATCCTCCAGGGATTCTCCCATCTCCAGATACAGTTTAGCGATCGTCGCCACTGGCATTCTTGTACCCGCAATGCGGGGTTTACCGAAACAATAGCTAGGATCAATGGCGATATGTTCTGTACTTATGGATTGAAGAGGCATTTTTCCGTCGGGGGGTAACGAGAATATTGTATTGATCGTATCATCAAAACGGAGTGCGATCGTAACACTGATTTCACTGATTTATAGAAACGGTAACGGTGGGAAGTGAGAAGTTTGCCCCACTGATTTCACAGAAGCGTTAGTCCTCAATTGCCAGAAGATGTAAGAATTGTCGGAACATTATTCAGTCCTCTGTGTTAATCTGTGTGCATCACTATTGAGTCTTCTTTAGAGTCTCACTCAATCCGTGTAATCTGTGTTTTTGAAGTGATAAGTAAAGAGTCTACAGGCGGACACATTTTCCCATGATGAAATAGTACCTAAAAAATTAGCCTAAGTCAAGCCTCTATCGTATAAAAGAGTAAAAATAGAAGTGCGATCGTAACACTGATTTCACTGATTTATGGAAACGTTAAGGGTGGGGGGTGAGAGGTTAGTCCCACTGATTTCACGGAGGCGTTAGTCCTCAATAGCAAGATGTAAGAATTGTCGGGATATTATTAAGTCCTCTGTGTCAATCTGTGTCCTTCACGATTGAGTTTTCTTTAGAGTGTCATTCAATCCGTGTAATCTGTGTTTTGGAAGCTATAAGTACACAGTCTACAGGCTGGCACATTTTTACATGATGAAATAGTACCTAAAAACTTAGCCAAAGTCAAGCCTCTATCGTACAAATGAGTAAAAATAGAAGTGCGATCGCCTGTGGGTCGAATTGAGGATAAACAGAGTGCGATCGCTATTTGGGTTGGATTGATGGGAGAGAGTGCGATCGCGTTAGAGTTGGATTAATGGGAGAGAGTGCGATCGCCGATCAAGTGACATGATAAGCCGTAATAGCAACTGCCCCATCTGGACTATAAATTGATTCTATTCGCCTGAAACTTGTATGAACCCACCAAACTTTAATCCGATTTCCTTTAGCTGGAGCCGTACCCATCTTACTATATCCGGCAGCAATTAAAAGCTCTTCAAATTCAGGAGTTGGCAGAATTTTAACCGTGATTTTGGCAATGCCATCCAGATCATGCTGATCAAGGGTCATAGCTACCTTGATAGGTACTATAGATCCGATAACCAGGTAGAACCAGTGCCATACCCCACCAACTATGAATAATTCCAGGATAGGTTTCTTCCGGTTCACTCCCACCTAACCTAATTTTCAGATCACCTAGCCAAAGATAAAATCCTGGAACGAGACTATCTAAGCTGTAAGCGATCGCTTGCAATTGAGAATCGGATTGTTGCCTAGGTTGAACTGACTTTTTTTCATCCGAGTGAGACGTTGACATAAACAGAATTTGAAGTGACGAGTACAGAGTCTATAGGCTGGCACATTTTCCCATGATGAAATAGTACCTAAAAAATTAGCCAAAGTCAACCCTCTAACAATCGAGAATTTAACCGATGGGTAAACGTCAAGTCGGAGATGTTGGCTGTATATGGAGATGTTGGCTGTATATTAGGGTATAGAGGCAGTTGATTAGCCAAACCCACCAACCGATGATGTTTCACCAAAAGAAAACCCTAATGAACTGGAAAATTGAACAAGCCCAGCAAAAATTACCAGAACTAATTAGTGCCGCCGTTGTCGAACCACAACTGATTTACAACCAAGACAAACTCGTCGCCGCCGTTGTCGAAGCTCAAACATTTAAGGAATTCCTCGCTTGGCAGCAACAACATCGCCAACCTTCCCTAGCCGATGCCTTTGCCCAATTGCGCCAGCTTTGTGCTGCCGAAAACTATACCCTGGAAGTGCCGCCTCGCACTGATCGGCTCAATCCCTTTTTCGATAATTGCCGTGACATTTCTTTGTGATACTAATATTATCAGTGAACTCGCCCGCCCCCGACCGAATCCAGGGGTGTTAGCATGGAGTACTCAAATTTCATCAATTTCCTTAAGTGTGATTACCCTAGAAGAAATCGCTTACGGGTTAACCTCAAATCCCAATTCCAGAATCCAAAGCTGGTTTGACCAATTCTTGAGAACCCATTGCCAAATCCTACCGATTACGGCTGAAATCGCCCAACATTGTGGTGAATTGCGGGGTCAATTAAGAACAGAAGGGAAACCTCGTACTAAGCGAGGATATGCTAATCGCTGCTACCGCCGATCTCCATCAACTTACCCTAGTCACACGAAACATCCGTGATTTTGAGGATTGCGGAATTTCACTACTCAATCCTTTTACTTAAGCGATCGCCAATCTTGTAGTAGCGTAGCACACCATTAAGTCTTCTTTTTAGTGTCACTCAATCTGTGTAATTTGGGATTTAGAAGTGATAAGTATAGAGTCTATAGGCTCGCACATTTGACCATGATGAGATAGTACATAAAAAATTAGCCAAAGTCAAGCCTCTATCGTATAAATGGGTAGGTAAAAAAATAAGTGCGATCGCGTTAGGGTTGGGTTAACGAGAAAGAGTGAAATCACCCAAGGTACGAAAAAATTTAAGCCCAAATCGCTTAAACTACTACAGTAGTAACCAATTTTGCTGACACAGACTTGCCTCAAGAAGAACTTCGTCAACAAATCACCAAAATTGCAAATCGCTTCATGATATTTCAATGCCAACAGTGCGCTGAGGCAATCAAGCAATTTCTCACCGAACTAAGAATTCCTGCCAAACAGATTAAATTATATACAGGGAGTGCAGAAGATCCTTACGGGAATATCGGCTCTCCCGTACTTAGGGTGATAATAAAGATGACAATCGAAATCAAGAGGTTGAAAATGAGCGACTTATATGACCTAATCCATAAAATTCAAAAACGACCTTCAATGTACCTAGGAAAGCCCCATATCAGCAACCTGCGCTCTTGTTTATCAGGTTATAACCTAGCCCGCCGTCAATTAGGAATTACCCCAACACAACAGGAGCAAGAATTTGTAGAATTCCCCAATTGGATTAAGAAAAAATTTAATATTAGCACCGGACAATCTTGGGATAATATAATCCTCTTTTATTCGGAAGATGAAAGAACTGCACTCAATAAATTTTTTGAGTTATTTCAAGAATTTACCCAAGAATCCGAAAAAAATGGCAAACATGAATCCACCGAAGAGCAAGTGGAATCGCCAATCTTGTAGTCCCGTAGCACCCCGAAGCCAATAGGAAAGTTAAACTTAATTCACACTTATGTAATCAAATTAATCACATGACCAGAGCGTGACCGATTACTATGCCAGGAACAAATTAGACCCAAAGGACCGGGGTCAATGAGAGTTAGAGGTGAGCTTCGCATCCAATTCTGCCCCTGACGGCGTAATTCAAATAGCTGTACTGCCCCTAAATACTGTACCCCAGGAACGCTTTGCAATAAGGTAACAATATCCGATGAATAAACTGGGCGACCAAATGACCAACCGTTCCCCTCTGAACCCCCAGTTAAAGGATTGAGAAAACGATAGAGTGCGGTTTGTAGTTTCAATAATATTTCTTGTTGGGCACGGGGATTATTATAAGCTGTATCCAGAGCAACTTCCGTTTGTACCGCAACCCCAACGTAATCAGGTTGGCTACAGAGGATTTCTACACCGAGTAACCGTCGTTCATCGAGATAACTTAGCACTCGTTCAGTGAGTTGCGGGGTTAGGGTTAAGAAGTCTGGGTCAATTCCTTCACCGCGCTCAATTCCATCGGTATTGGCGTTGGGTACAAGCAGCAGACGTACTCGTCCGGCGTCTTCTTTGAGAATTGGCGATAAGCATAACACGCGAGCAATAGAGCCGCCTCCGGCTTCCATAGCTAGGTATTCAAAGTCTTCGCGAGTGACGGCGCGATCGCGGGTTCTTAGGAGTCGCGGAACCCGGATCACGGCTTGTTCTAAAGATTCCGCATCAGCGCCATTCCGGGCGGGAGAATAGTTAATCACGTTCGCCACATAAGGAACGGCGGATTTGAGGACTTGAATCGCGCCCCGTTGCACGTTACCCTGTTGACCACCCCCAATGCGATAGGCAGCCATTTGGATCACCGCACCTCTAGGGGGAACCGCGCCATATTGACGTTCCATCGACTGCATCGCCGCGCCCTCCCGTCGTTCTACCCCGCTATTTCTACCACTGACTAAACTGAGCATTTGCGACGGGACTCTCTGGGAACGGGAACGCCACCACGTCTGTTCTTGCAGTTGAGAGGGTTCTCGTAATAGGGGACCAAATTGAATCATGCCAGTAATCGCATCAATGGTATAGTGCAGGTCTTCTGGACCTGAATCGGCAAAATCATTGACTTCTTGCCATATTTGTGGCAAGCCTCCAGGCGGAATCACCAGAATATGTTCCTCTTCCCGACGGGGTAAAATTCCCCGTCCTTGCAGTTGAAAGGTTTGACCGGGATTTCCATCACTTTCACCCAGGATTTCATTGCGAATCGTGGTACATTGGGTGACTTCCACTGTACCGCCAATCGACCGGACATCTAAACCAACGATGCGCGGGGAACGCATATAACCGGGTTGATTGAACTGAGGTTGGTTGTAAATACAGCGCAGCCAGCGTCCCTGATAGGTGACAAATTGGGTAACGGGTAAACGTAGGGGTAAATGGAGGACAACATCCGCCCCTTGTAAGGGATTGCCCCCTTGACGGATCAGTTCACTAAAACTGAATCCTTTGGTGCTATCATCGGCTTCTTGCAGCAAGATGGGTTGCCAAGACATACCATTCCAGGCTTGCCAAAGGCGGGGGGGATCTTCAGGATTAATCCCGGTGGAGGTAGCGGCTTCACCTTTAATGCGGAGGGCGATAACATTGCCTTCGATGGGTTGATCCCCTTCAAAGACGAGATAAAAGCAATTTCCCACTTGGGGTTGTTCATTAAATATAGATAATTCTAAGCCTTGCCATTCGCCACCGGGTTGCTGAGTCCAGGTTCCCACGAAGCGATCGCGCAGCACTTGGGGTTCCTCTTCAGCAATGTCTGAGGTGAGAAAATGGCGGATACTGGGTTTAGCAATCACCAGGGGGCGATCGGTGCTAAAAATAATCGCATCGTCGGCTTGGGTGCGTACTGTCGCCACTTCGGTTCCTGTGGGAATCGTGTAGGCTTCGGGGAGAGACGAACTCAAATAAAATGTTTGTTGGGTTTGAGCTGGGGTTGGCGCTTGCAGGCGAATCCCCAGTAATTCCAGAAAGGTAACATAGTTACGCCGGGGGACTTGATTGAACCGCAGCAACATTTGGTCAGTTAGCCAAGCGAACAGTTCAATCAGCGTGATTCCTGGATCACTGGGGTTGTAATTCGTCCACTCTGGACAATAGCGGGGGATACGGAGGATACACTCTTCTACTAAATCCTGAAACGCGCGATCGTCTAGATCAGATTTTGGTAAATTCGGTAAAAAATCAAATTCCATAGTTTGTCATTCGTCAAAACACTGATTTCACGGATTTATTGGAGAGATTGGGGTAGGGATATGAGAGGTTAGTTACACAGATTACACTGAGAAATTGGTTTTCTATCATTCCTTTTGTAGAGACGTTCCGGTGGAACGTCTTCCGGTGGAACTACTCCCCAGAGGGCTGGAGATAGAACGGATAAACCAGACTCCGAGTATCATGGGAATCTTTGGGATGATATTCAATAATAATATTGACCCGACCGCGAATCGGATCAGGTTCTGTATAAACGCCATCGAGTACAATTCGAGGTTCCCACATTTTCAGGGCTTCCTCAACATACACCCGAATCAGCAAAAGCGTTTGGGTATTCATCGGCGCAAAGGCGAGTTCAGACAGGCGCGACCCAAAATTTGGTCGGTAAACCCGTTCACCTACCTTAGTACCCAAGATTAGCGCAATGGATTCTTCGATATTCTGGATGTCGGCGCTCAGTTGTAGGCTTCCTTGTAAGTTTCCTCGTAAGGGAAATGATAGTCCCCTACCCAGATAATCTCGTGGCTGATTATTTGTAATGTCTGCCATTTCTAAAAATTTAGTGCATTAGGATAAGTGCGACTTTCCTATAACGTTATTTGCTATAACCTCAGTTAATGGTCACAAAATATCAAGAGTCAATTCCTATTGTACGGGCAGCTTTAGTTATTTAGAACAGCTTAAATTGTTCGGCGTTTAAACATTTAATGTCTAATATCAAGAATGTCAAAATCCTTGTAGGGTGAGCATCTTGCTCACTACCTAGACACAATTTAAGTTCTATCCCTCTTTCTTTTTCTGTTCTTCCTCCGCTTTCTTTTTCGCTTTTGCTGCAGCTTGACTGGCTTGAGCCTCCATCTGAGCTGCCATAGCACTGGTGTCTACAGAAACACTGGCGGCTGGTCCGCTACCGATTAGAACAGTAGGACAACCCATTAAAATTTTATTGGGCGGACCTAAAGCTTCTAAAACAGTGTTGCCCATAAAACAAGCTGGAAGTCCATTAATCAAAACCGACGTACTACCGTCAATAACCACGCCGGGTCCATGGGGAGGTATAGGCAAGGGTGTTGTGCAGGTATGGGTATCGACTGTAGCGCCAATACCGCCAGCCGCCGCACCTGCAGCTGCTCCACTAGCTGCCATACTTGAGATCAGACTGCCCATCACGCCAGCCATTGTCGCTTTAGTCGCCTCTTCTGCTGCCTTTGCCGCCGGCGCAGCTGGCGTACCAGCCGCTGATACTGTCGCTGCCACAGCCGTTTTGATAATAGCATCAGATGCTTTTTTAGCAGATTGCAAAACGGCTGCTGAGGCGGCGGGTATACCCCGCCAAGCTGGTTTTCCGCCAATTAATACATTAAAACTACCAGGTCCGGGTGTTAATGTGGGTGGAAGATGAGCTACGTTGTCGCCAACTCTTGCTGCGGGTTTTCCCATATTCTTTCTCCTTAATTTACTCTAATTCAGTTTGATTAGTGAACCTTTAACATTAACAATACCTGAGGCGCTAATATCGATTTGTCCAGCATCAATGGTAAGTTTTGTTCCGGCTTTGATATTAATTTCACCCGTTGTTTGCTTCATCGTAATAGTTCCGCCACCGCTTTTAAGTTGAATTTGTTTCCCACCATCGTCCATCACCATGGAAAGGTTACCCGTAGATTTTATTTCTATCTTTTTATTTTTATCATCCAGTAGTACCGTATGACCACCAGCCGTTTTAATCTCTAAACACTTATCTGTATCATTCATCTGTATGATATGACCAAGTACGGTTTTAAATATCGCACCCGCTTTAACCGCGCCTTTGGCTTCTTCAACAAACTGCATTTTATGACCTGTCCGGGTTTGAATTGTTCGCACACGCACCTTGCCCTCATGAACTGTGTCATTTACACTCTCAGGTGGCTTATCCTTGCCATTCCAGATTCCCCCTAATACATAAGGTCGATGGATGTCCCCATGTTCAAAACCAACTAAAACTTCGTCATTTATCTCTGGGAGGCAATCATTTCCTCGATTTGGTCCAATTCCATAGCCAATAATTCTTGCCCAGTTGCTTTCGTGTTCTTCGGTTAGGGTAGGAAACTTTACCCTAACTCTGCCCCAACCTTTCGGATCTTTATTATTAGTAACTATGCCGATTAGAAGCGTTTGTCCGGGATGGAAGGGGACTTCATGGGACATAATGGGAGGGAGATTGTCTCCCCGTAAGCCACGCACCGTGAACTCAGTAGTATAAACCCGTTCGTAAAATAGATGGCGGGTTTCGGTGACATAGTATTCGCCACTGTACTTACCCAAATCGTTCAGTTTCACCACTCGCCCGGGTCGAATTTTGGGATTTCCTTCAGCTTCCGCGTCAGCATGGACAAATTCTCCTCCTAATTCGTCACACACGGCTTGAGCTATTGCCTTTGCTTCTGGAGCATTGAAGACTGGATGATCCACTACAATCATCTTAGGGGTTGGTGGCTTCCCTTTAAAACTGGTACTGGTTTGAGAACCTTCACCATATTCTGTTTGGGTAAAAACCTGTCCTTTGTTCGCTGTCTCTACAATCGGTTGTTTTTGACTATAATCCCAGCCCCGGACTTCAACTTCACTCACTTGTTCAGCGCTACTGATTCTAACCTGAAAACTATGGACATCTTTTAACCATTTCAGTTCTAAAGACTCATCCACTTTGGGTTTGCGGAAGTTTAATTTTCCATCCTGAACAAAGAATTCAAAACCATTGCGGGCGGCGCGTTTCCTCAAGAATTCGAGATTGGTCTGATTTTCTTGGAACACATAGCCATTCGACCCATTGATATCCCCGTATCCATAAGGTCCCCCAGTTTCATCAATCGTACCTGTGGGTATCCCGACTTCCCCAGCAATTTTATTCACAATATCGGTATCGGTCATGTTCTGGAATGAGCGATTATACCGTCCCCGCCACAGTCGATGGGAAATATCGTAGCCGCGAATAATCATCGGCGCTTCGGAGTCACGGGTAAAGTGACATTCCATCGCTGTAATTTCCCCTTCTAGGACATAATCTTTCTGTTCCTCTTCAAACTCTAGGGCTTTGGTCGTACTTGACCCGAAACCTATCTTAATCGTTTTGCCAATTTCAAATAAGTCAGCATGTCGCCACGATTGATCCTCGCTGCGCCCCGGAAAGTAATCATTCTTAATCACTAAGGTAAACATTCCGGGAAGATGGAGGCTTTCTTCCACCGCAATTTCAATAATGTCGTCAAGTAACGCTTTGGACGCTAACTGACCATCAATTTCTAAAATTGGTTCAGCTACATAAGTAACAGCCATGGCGACCTCTAGAATCAAGACTTGGCACTGAGTTGTGCCGCTGACGGGGAATTTACCCAGGGGGAATTGATGTGAGCAGGGGACAATTTAGGCAAAAAGCAGGGGTTTGGTAGATTTTTTTAGTGTATTGCCTGCCTGTTTCGCTTGCCTTAGTTTTACGTTTTGTAAACTAATCTGAATAACCTGTTTAAGATGAATGTAGCATTCATCTGCCAAATTCAACAGGTCACTATTATAAAAGGTCTGATGTCAATTAAACTATGGTCGGATTGATGATGGATAGCATTACCTACAACCGATCCCACCCAATAAGGTGTGCCACTCCACTACTGGCGTGACCGGGTTTAAATAGGACTTTGTTTGGAGTAAGTAGTGCTTTGACGCATAGCTGGAGAGGGTTAAGGTTCCCTTACTACAAGCCTCCTCTAATCCACCAAATTAGCTGGGTCATGCCACTACATTAACGCCCACCAGTATGACGCTGGCTAGCACCGGGTTGTGGCGTTCCCATCCCTGGTTGAGACACAGACTCATCAATTTCTTCCAACGTCAGGTTTACCGACACTCGGACTGGTGTCCCATCGGGCAGAAACATGGTCAGGTTATAATCAACTTTTGTAACAAAACAGCGAATATACTCCTGAGATCCCCAGGTAAACACATAAGTGGGAGGACGTTTTTCCTTTCCTTCCCCCGACTCGGCAAAATTGACCGCTTTTTCAAAGGGCTTGAGATGGCGGAGAACACTCTCCCCTGTCTCATAGGTATCAAAAATAATATCGTTAATCGAGAGAGTAACGGGTTCAGGATAAGCAAAGTTAACCTTGGGTAATCCTCGACCCGTTCGCGCTCCGCTACTTTTTGTTAAGTTAATTTGCTGGCTAAACGCTAACTGGTTGGGGTTGAACATGAAATCAATTGTTCCCCCACCATCTGTAGAAATCAGTTGAGCTTTTACAAGTTGTGACATGCTCGATTATCTCTGACTCAGTTTTTCCGGAGATTGTCAATGACGCTGAGTTTTCTCGAAAGACTCTTACTGACTACTCTACCAGAAGGTTGAGAAAAGGGCTTACCCACCTGTAAGGTAAGTCCCTCTTAAGTAGTCGGACAAAAGAAAACGGCACGCTCCGAAGTCAGTTCGGTAAACCGCCCTCAAAGCCTTACTGTTCCCTGTTACACACCGAGCATGTTGCCGAGCGTGTTACTGAGCGAAGCGTTCGACTGAACTTCGACAGGCTCAGTTGCCGCGCTCACCGTCGAAGCCTCACGCCGAAGTCCGAGGTATTCCCTAATCTCAACCGTTAACTTTAATTGTGTCCACCTACTTATCCCAGGGTTCAATTAACCTTGTGCGTGATTTGTTTCAGTCTTGTTAAAGATGTTCCACCGGAACATCCCTACGATTGCGATGCTGTAGCATCTAATAATTTCACGTAAGCAATGGGGAGAACAAGGGGCCAAAATAACGTCGCGATGCCCACAGTCAGGAAAGATAAGACGTTTTCCTGAGGTGATAGTCCTGCTCCTTTTTTGAGAAAGCGTAACCAAGTGGCTAATAAGTAAAGCCCAGTCAACATGTAAACACTAATAAGCAAAAGTGTCATCTTTAAGCTCCAGGTATAAATAAACACAGTTCGTCAAAGTCTCAGGTATTATAGCAGATGTCTATTCAATTTGCTAATTCTCACTTGATTGTCTAGTCTATTCTATCTGGATGAGTTGTGAAATAGCTACCGGACTGGGCAATATTTTTCGCCTCATCTGTTTTCACAAATCATTTGAAATAGTTATAAATACCTTAAGATAAATTCTGTTCGTTGTGTTGATAAATATTAACAAGTATCAACTTCTGATTGTTTCCCGTTCCTTGACAATTTTAACCTTTAATTTTGTCCAACTACCTATCGAGGTATTCTAGGTTAAAAAGCTGGAATCCGGTAATGTTGAGTTTAATGAGATGCACCCTTTATGAAACAATCTGCCTAATGTTTTTAACTTGGTTCAGCAGAACATCTCTACGATTGTGATACAGTCGCCTTCAATAACCTTACGTAAGCAATGGGGAGAACAAGGGGCCAAAATACTGTGGCGACACCAATGGTGAGTAACGATAAAACTTTTTGCTGATATGACATTCCTCTTCCTTGTTTAAAAAAGCGTAACCAAGCGACTAATAAATAAAGCGAAATAAGCGTGTACAGACTGATGATCCAAAGGTTCATAGCAAGACCCAAGATGTAGATGAAAACAGGTGGATCAGATTTTAGATTCTGAGAGATATCTGATCTGATGTGTTTTGACTATTCAAATTATTCTTCATTGTCCAAATGTAATCTGTGTTACTTGTCCTTAACTCCGGTGATATTCAGATGATCAACTTGTGAGAGAGCTGAGAGTAAAGTGTGATATTGTTTTTTGATTAATATGATGAAGATCACAGTCATCTCTGGGTAACTGGTTTAGCAACAATTTACTACGTCCCGCTAGGCTAACGCGACACCATACAAAATAAAGTCTAATGTTACTGATTTTAAGGTGAATGCCACTGACTGGTATACTGGTGGGCAATGCCCACCCTACTGGCTTGGCAAGTTTATTTCACAGCGTATAATCATTCATCCTGGATAATTTAAACGTCAGAAAGTCCGATGAACAAAACCTGGAATCTTTCTCCGTTAGGACGATATTTTTTCAATGTCTTAGCCCTGACGCTAATTTATATCGCTACTGCCCCAATTTTTAGCCGTCAAAATATTATCCCCTTGATCTGGATTCCCGCCGGAATTAGTCAAGCCGCCCTCTTGTTACTGGGGCGCAATCTGTGGCTGGGTGTGGCTTTGGGAGAGTTATCTAGGGCGATATTGATGGGAATTCCGGGAACGGTTGCGATCGCCTCCTGTTTAGGCTGTACGCTACAAGCGTTGTGGGGTGTAACATTGGTTCAATCCTGGGAGATGCATCCAGGGTTAAATCGTCGTCGGGATGTGGTTAAATTCCTGGTGGGTATGGTTCTATTATCCTCCCTGATTAGTCCAACCATTCGTCTGCTGGGTGAAGTTGTGGCGGGGGAATGGGGTGCAGGGGATTGGCTGCGGTGGTGGTTGAGTAATGTTATGGGACTTTTAGTGGTTACGCCTGTACTGTTGACTCAGGGTGATTCGATGATGCACTCAGGGGATCAGGAAGATGAGCAGGTAAGTCCAGATTTAACACTGAGTCAGGGCGGGTTTTGTACAAACATTACTATCAATAGCGAAAAGCAAGTCACTAAACCCGCCCCTACAAACCCTTCCCTCGAACAAAATCAAAATTCAACACTTTTATGGCAGGTTGGAGTCTGGCTAATTGGATTGGGAATCGTGAGTGGGTTAGTGTTTGGTGTTTTCTCGATTCCCGCTAGTTCCTCGGTTATTGTAACAGGTGATAGCCTAACGGTTGCTGAACCAATTGGAGTCCAGTTTCATCAACAACTTACTACTCAGTTAAGCGAGTTGTTAAATCAGCCTTTCTTTCAGGTTGACTTAAAGTATTTGCTATTTCCGTTTATTTTATGGTCAGCCCTACAATGGGGTCAACGGATTACAACATTAGGTATTGGTGTAGTCGCGAGTATCGCCTTTTGGCAACAGGCTGAGAGGTTTGAGTCATTTAATCGGGTTATCGTTTCCCAAGATGTGTTTATCGCCATCTTCGCCATAACCGCCCTGATTGTCGCTGCTATTGTCAGCGATCGCGCCACGGCTTACCAAGAATTATGCGATCGCGACACCCAGTCTCGCCATATCGTTGCCCATCTCGATCAACAGTTTCAGGAACGAACCGCCGCCCTGAAAGCCGCTAATCGCCAACTCTTAGCCGAAGTGGTGGAACAGAAGCAGATGGAGAAAGCGTTGCGGAAAAATGATCAACGTCTCTCTCTGTTGGTTCAACAAACGCCCCTGGCGGTGATTGAATGGAATACCGATGGGCATATTGTTGATTGGAATCCGGCAGCAGAAAGCATTTTTGGCTATTGTCGCGACGAAGCCTTAGGTCATCCGTCTACCCTCATTGTACCTCCGGCTGCCCAAGCTCAAATTAAACAGATTAAAGCTAAGCTGTGGTATGACAAACAAGTTGCTCGTTCTTGTAATCAGAATATCACTAAAGATGGCAGAACCATTATTTGTGAATGGTATAATACGCCTCTAATTGATAGCCAAGGGAATCTTCTTGGTATTGCGTCCATGGCATTGGATATTACTCAACGCCAGGAAACGCAAACGGCGTTACGGGAGAGTGAGGAACGGTTTGCCCTAGCGATTCAAGCGAATGATAGCGGACTTTTTGATATTAATTTCAAGACCAACACCTACTATTATTCCCCCCAATTCCTGCATCTGATTGGTTATCCCGAAGACCGCGATACTCCCAGCTTTGATGAGTTGATGGCGCGGGTTCATCCAGAAGATCAGTCGATGGTGAAAATCAGCATCGATCAACTTTTCATCAGTGAACTCTCGCAATGGAAGTTAGAGTTTCGCATGGTTCACTCCAATGGTTCAACCCCTTGGTTTTTATCGCGCGGCTTGGTTCTGCGGGATGAAAATGGTAAGGTGACACGCATTGTCGGGACGCATACGGATATTAGCGATCGCAAACAAGCAGAAGCCGCCTTACTAGAGAGAGAGGAACAATTCCGTCAACTGGCGGAAAATATTCGGGAAGTGTTCTTTTTAACCACACCCGATTTAAGCCGTATGTTTTATCTAAGTCCCGCTTATGAGGAAGTTTGGGGACGATCCCGCGAAAGTCTGTACGACCAGCCGATGACCTGGTTAGATAATATTCATCCTTATGATCGCGATCGCGTGGCGGAGGCGTTAGGGAAACAACTGCAAGGGGAACAAGACTTTGAACAAGAATACCGCATTTTACGTCCCGACGGGAGTGAACGCTGGGTTTGGGTGCGGACGTTTCGGGTATTTGACGACAAGGGTAAAATGACCCGTATTGCTGGGATTGCTGAAGATATCACCGAACGCAAGCATTCCGAAGCCGAACTGCGGCGTCAAACCCTACAACGGCAACTCTTTGCCGAAATTACCCTGAAGATTCGCCAATCCTTACAACTCGATGCCATCCTGCAAACAACGGTAACAGAAGTGCGCCGAATTTTGCAAGTGGATCGAGTGGTGATCTACCAACTCAATGATGATGGAACCGGCGTGATTATGACGGAAGCTGTAGTTCCTGGCTGGACACCGATTCAAGGACAGGAGATTTATGATCCCTGTTTTCGGGAAGGCTACCTAGAGCAATACCGCCAAGGACGCATTCGCGCGATCGAGGATCTCTACCAAGCCGACTTAGAACCCTGTCATATCGAACTTTTACAACCCTTTGGTGTGAGAGCGAATTTAGTCGTTCCCATTCTACAACGAGAGAACCTCTGGGGTCTATTAATTGCCCATCAATGTAGTGGTCCGCGACAGTGGGAAATGTTTGAAATTGAACTATTGAGTCAACTCGCGGATCAGGTAGGAATTGCCCTCGCCCAGAGTCAACTGTTAGAAGAACAAACCCGAATTAGTCAACAATTAGCCGAAAAGAATTTACACCTGGAACAAGCCCGCCAAGAAGCCGAAACTGCCAATCATGCTAAAAGCGAATTCTTGGCGAATATGAGTCATGAACTCCGCACTCCCCTCAACGGTATTTTAGGCTATGTTCAAGTTCTCAAACGTGAACCTCATCCCACCGCCAAGCAACAGCAGGGACTGAGTATTATTCAACAGTGTGGGGAACACCTGTTAACCCTACTCAACGATATTTTAGACCTGTCTAAAATCGAAGCCCGGAAAATGGACTTATGTTTAAGCGAATTTCAGTTTCCCCATTTTCTAGAAGGCATTATCGAAATGGTTCGTATTCGGGCGGACGAAAAAGCCATTGCCTTTCACTATCAACCTCTCTCTCCTTTACCTAAAATTGTCCGGGGTGATGAAAAACGATTGCGACAAGTGCTAATTAATTTGTTGGGAAATGCGATTAAATTTACGGATCAGGGGAGTATCACATTTAAAGTGGGCTATACTTCAGCCCAAGCACCAGCGACAGAAGCATCTAACACCATGCGCTTTCAAATTGAAGATACCGGAATTGGCATCGCGGCTGAACAATTAAACGATATATTTTTACCCTTCCATCAAATTGGCGATCGAAATCGACAGGTGGAAGGAACGGGGTTAGGATTAGCGATTAGTCAGCGATTAGTTCAACTCCTTGGCGGCGAACTGCATGTCGAAAGTAATGTTGGTCAAGGAAGTACCTTTTATGTTGATTTAGAGTTACCCGCCGTTTCTCCTGATCAGGCAATGGATGTGGTGGAAGACAGAATTATTAGTGGGTTTCGCGGTTATCCGCGCAAAATTTTGATTGCTGATGATCAATGGCAAAATCGTTCAATTTTAGTCAACTTGTTGTTACCCTTAGGATTTGAGGTACTCGAAGCGATCAATGGTGAAGACTGTCTCCAGCAAGCGCAACAAGAACACCCTGATGCAATTTTAATGGATTTGATCATGCCAAAACTCGATGGATTAGAAGCAACTCGGCGGATACGAGAAATTCCATCGTTACGAGATACCATTGTGTTGGCGATTTCAGCCAGCGTTTTTGGAGAAAAACAACAGCAATCTCTCGCCGCAGGTTGTGATGATTTTATTGGACAACCTATACAAGCTAAAACTCTCTTTGCTACTCTGCAAAAGCATCTCGATTTAGAGTGGATTTATGAATCCGACGATGCACCAAGTAGTGCTTACCCTTCAGAAAAATTACCTGATCAAAATGCCGAGGTTTCGATTACTGCCTCAAAGATTGTTGCACCGCCCCAAAAGGAAATGAATGTTCTTTATGAATTAGCTATGATGGGTGATATTAAAGGGATTAGTGAGCAAGCCGATAAACTTGAACAACTTGATTCGCGATGGGTTCTATTTGCCAAGAAACTGCGCCGTTTAGCCAATGGTTTTCAGGAAAAACAAATTCTAGAATTTGTGAAAAAATACATGAACGATAGAGGGGATTAAAATTGTTTAATTTAGTTTGGTTTGTAGGGGCAGGTTTTACTCCTATCGTGTTTTACTTCATCCAGATGTAATTAAACCCGCCCCAATTGAGTGCATAACGAAGGACTAATGACGAATGACTAATGACGACTAACAAATCACGAATGACAAATGACGAATGAAAAAGAAACAATTCTCATTGTTGATGATAATCTCACCAACTCAGAAGTGCTGTTAGATTTTGTGAGTGAGGCAGGGTTTCAGGTTATCGTGGCAAGGGATGGTGACAGTGCAATCAAAAAAGCTGAAGTTGAGCATCCCGATATCATTTTGCTGGATGTGATTATGCCGGGAATTGATGGGTTTGAAACCTGTCGGCTTCTGAAAGCTAATCCGGCTACCCAAGATATCCCAGTAATTTTTCTTACCGCCCTGTCTCAAACGGCGGTTATCATCAAAGGATTTGAATTAGGCGCAGTTGATTATATTATTAAGCCCACTCAGCAGGAAATCGTGTTGGCGCGAGTGAATACTCATCTGACGATTCAAAAGCTACGCCAAAATCTGCAAGTCCAAAATCAGCAACTCCAACAGGAGATTCAGCAGCGTCAGGAGGCTGAGGCAAAACTGCAAAAAGCGAATGCTCAACTGAAGCGTTTAGCCACGCTAGATAGTTTAACTCAGGTGGCAAATCGGCATCGATTTGATGAATATTTTAACCAAGTGTGGCGGATTTCGCGACGAGAACAATGGGTATTGTCGTTGCTTTTATGTGATGTGGATTATTTTAAACTCTACAATGATAGTAAGGGGCATCAAGCTGGGGATGAATGTTTGTATAAGGTGGCGCAAGCGATGAAACAGGTGGTAAAGCGTCCCGCCGATTTAGTCGCCCGCTATGGAGGAGAAGAATTTGCGGTGATTCTACCGAATACCCCAGCCCAAGGGGCGTTACAAGTTGGCAAATTTATTCAGTCGAAGCTAACTCAGTTAGGTTTGACGCATCCGCGATCGCCGATTAAAAATTCTGTCACCTTGAGTGTGGGGGTATCTAGCACTGTTCCTTGTCATCAAACCTCTCCGGAAGCGCTAATAGCGGCGGCGGATCAAGCATTGTATCAGGCAAAAGAAACGGGACGCGATCGCGCGGTTTTTCTGCCACTGGACGATCCTCACTCTCAGAGTGTATGCTCTATACCTTCCCCCTCTCGCTCCTCACCCCAGTGATTGCCTGGGGAAGCTATGTAGAGACGTGCCATGGCACGTCTGGAAGCTAGGGGAGCAGAGGAATAGGACAATAGTTAATCTTCTAGCGGGAGACAATAAAATAGCTGCGATCGCCAAGTAAACGTAACAGATTGGTAACAATACCCCTATATCTGCTCTGGCTGGATTTTGAAGTTGGTGTATCTTCCATGTCAGGCTTATCATCTATTGTTTACAAAATAGCAAAGGTGAAAGCCCCCGTATTTCAATCGAAACCGAATTTCGACAAGACGTTCGGCGAGCGCTCAGTCGAGCCGCCGTGGGACACACGGTGGGTAAGCTTTCTGAGGGTAAAGGTCACGTCCTGGAAGACGCTAAACTCTGCCTCCCTACGACGGAAGAATCACCCGCGCTTTCAGCCGGGTGAGTGTCAACGTTCATGGCAATTTCATCAGGTAATGAACCCTGAACGATGAACTATGAACTATGAACCAAACTACATTAGCCCCGATGAATGATGAACATTCTAATCAAGGCGTCATCGTTATTGTCGATGATACTCCTCATAATCTCGGTGTCCTCTTTGACTTTTTAACCGATTCTGGCTTCAAAGTTTTGGTGGCGCAGGATGGGCAAAGCGCTCTGCAAAAAGTCGAGTATGCCAAACCCGATCTCATCTTACTGGATGTGATGATGCCAGGGATTGATGGCTTTGAAACCTGTCGTCGCCTGAAAGCGAATCCAGCCACACGGGATATCCCGGTGCTTTTTCTCAGTGCGCTGTCTGATGCGGTGGATAAAGTCAAAGGATTTAATCTGGGAGCCGTAGATTTCATCACCAAACCCGTACAGCAGGAAGAAGTTAAAGCCAGAGTGACAACCCATCTGGCGCTCCGGAACCTGCAAAAGCGGCTAGAGGAGCAAAATCTGCAACTCCAAGCCGAAATTCAAGAACGACAACGAGCAGAAGCTTCCTTGCGTCAAGCGGAAGAGAAATATCGCAGTATCTTTGAACGAGCTACCGAGGGCATTTTCCAAGCCACGCCGGAGGGACGCTATATTACCGCCAATCCAGCCCTAGCTAAAATTTTAGGCTATACCTCCCCCGAAGACCTCATGGAACAGGTGAGGAATATTGGCGAACAACTGTATGTTGAACCCACACGCCAGGAAGAGTTAGCCGCTTTAATACAGCGCTACAACACCTTATCCGACTTTCAGTCTCAGGTTTATCGGAAAGATGGCAGCATTATTTGGATTGTGGAAAATATCGATACGGTTAAAGATGAAGCGGGTAAACTCCTCTACTACGAAGGAACAGTATCGGATATTACCGAACAAAAACAAGCTGAAGTTGCTCTGACTCGCGCCCGTAAACGCGCCGAACTCTTACTGTTAAATATCTTACCTCAACCTGTAGCAGAGATGTTGAAGCGGGGTCAACGCACGATCGCAGAGAGTTTTAAAGGGGTAACGATTATGTTTGCCGATCTGGTTAATTTTACCAAGTTTTCCACCCAAACCTCACCGACTCAACTGGTTGAACTGCTGAATCAGATTTTCTCCAAATTTGACCGACTCGTCGAGGAACATGGCGTAGAGAAAATTAAAACCATTGGCGATGCGTATATGGTAGCGGCGGGACTCCCTCGGCGGCGTCTGGATCATGCTAAGGCGATCGCGCAGATGGCGTTAGAGATGCAGCGAGCCATTGATGAATTTAATCACGAAACTGGAGAAAATTTTCGCCTCAGGATTGGAATCAATAGTGGTCCGGTCGTCGCGGGTGTGATTGGCATTAAAAAGTTTAGCTACGATTTGTGGGGTGACACTGTGAATACGGCTAGCCGGATGGAGTCTCATGGCTTACCAGGTCGCATTCAGGTAACACAGGCGACTTATGAATTGCTCAAAGACGAATACGAGTTTGAGGAACGCGGTGTGATTCAGATTAAAGGTAAGGGAGAAATGACAACCTATTGGCTGCGGGGGAAAAAAATTCAGTAGACCGAAACATTTTCGGTTAAGTTCGCTCCGGGAGCGGAGAAGCCGAGGAGCTGGGGCAAAACTGTGCCAATTTGTTTGTGTATTACCTGCTACATTTCTCGGATCGTCATTCGTCATTCGTCATACTCGCGCAAGCGAGAAGCAAGCTATAGCAACCGCCATGGCTGTTAGGACACATCATTTATGTAGAGACGCGCCATGGCGCGTCTCTACAATGGTGCCGAACTTACTTTGATCTGAACTTAATGATTCAACTTCTATATTTAGGGTTGAAATGATTAATATTAAAACTTAAAACACTAGATATAGGATACACCTAACTTAAATTTTAGACTGAACCCGCAAGCTGGGCGAAAAAAATTCGGCGTTGGAGAATGACAAATCCGCGATCGCGCTGATGTTTAGCTTTGATAAGTGATCATGAAAATATGACCCAGCCTCATCAACCTGTGTTACTATCTGGAATAATATTCACTTTATTTCGATCTCCTAATGAGCAAGGTTCTGGTGTTAAACGCCTCCTACGAACCGCTCAATGTCACCAATTGGCGGCGAGCGGTTGTTTTGATGCTCAAAGGCAAAGCGGAACAGATTGAACACAACGGCAAATATGTCTATCCAGAGTTACCGCTTCCCACAGTTATTCGCTTGCGCCATTACGTTCGGGTTCCTTACAAAGAAATTCCCTTAACCCGCCGCAATATCCTCTATCGTGATAGTCATTCTTGTCAATACTGCGGATACACGGGTGATGATTTAACCCTCGATCATGTGATTCCGCGTTCTCGACATGGGGGAGATTCTTGGGAAAACATTGTCACCGCCTGTGTACGGTGTAATGTCAAAAAAGGCAACCGAACCCCTAAGGAAGCCAACATGATATTACGACATCAACCCCGCAGACCCTATAGCAGTTTGCACTTTGAGGTGGCTAAACAGGTTAAAGGCGGAGTCCATCAGGAATGGCGCAAGTATGTGATTGGTGTTTAAGATCCCTGAAAAAATTTAATTTCAGATATTGGGCTATAAGGTATAAGAGTGGGTTTCAATGCCCATTCAATCACCAGCCCCTATTCCAGGGGCGATTGGTGTAAAACTATGATGGCTGAATACCTTGTCCGCGATGGAATCCAACTCACTTAAATCTGTCAATAATAACGCTCTCCCCCCTAAAGCATCACCTTCGGATGGGAGTGCGGCGGCTTCACACCAACAGAAAACTTCCCAAAAAAATCCCAAGAACCGCAGTAACAATACCGATGAACGTCAGCGGCGTTTTGATGCATCCCAAGCTAAAATAGGAGAACTGCAACAGGTTTTAGATCGTCACAGTTCAGAACGCCAGCTTATTGTCATTCAAGATTTCCCTGATCCTGATGCTCTATCGAGTGCTTGGGCGTACCAGTTAATTGCTCAACAGTACAATATTCAATGTGACATTGTATATGCAGGAACTTTATCTCATCAGGAAAACATTGCCTTGGTCAAGTTGACCAACTTACCTGCTAAGCGCTGGGGAATTCAGACATTGAAGGATCGGGATTTCTCTGTGTATCAAGGTTGTGTGCTGGTTGATAATCAGGGAACCACAACCCAATTAATGCCCTTTGTCAAACAAGCAGGTGTCCCCATTGTCGTCCTGATTGACCATCACAACCCTCAGGATAATCTGGAGGCAGAATTCACCGATTTGCGACCTCAGACAAGGGCGACTGCTACGATCCTCAGCCAATACCTACAAACCGGGTTACTTAAGCTGGATAGTAGCATTAGTACCCATGTTAAGTGTGCTACAGCACTAATGCACGGTCTACGTGCCGATACCGATCGCCTAATGCGGGCGACGGAAGAGGATTTCCTAGCGGCGGCGTATTTGAGCCGTTTCTATGACGTACAGTTACTTAATGCTGTCCTGCAAACTGCGCGATCGCGACGAGTCATGGATGTGATTGAGCGATCGCTGAAAAATCGCATTGTCCAGAATAATTTCTCGATGGCGGGGGTAGGCTATTTACGGTACGATGACCGGGATGCAATTCCCCAAGCCGCTGACTTTTTGGTGACTGAAGAAAATGTCCATACGGCTGTCGTTTACGGGATTGTTCACAACGAAGACGAAGAAGTCGAAGTCGTGATTGGTTCTTTGAGAACCAGTAAAATCACCCTTGATCCCGACGAATTTATTAAAGAAGCCTTTGGTCAAGACAATCAGGGACGATTCTTTGGTGGTGGACGCATGACCGCTGGCGGTTTTGAAATCCCCATTGGTTTCTTAGGTGGCTTTAATGACAATACCGAATACACCAAGCTCAAATGGGAAGTCTTTGATATTCAAATCAAGCAAAAACTCTGGCGCTTAGTTAATCCCAAAGATAATGTGATTCATGCCGATTAAATGAGTGTGGCTCTTGAGCATGACAGAGCTCAATATTTATTTATGCGGAGGATCAGTCCTTCAGACACCGTGGCTCCTGGCTACGTTGCTGTGGTTGAATTTGGCACTCCCAAAGCCCATATCGTTGAAAAATGCAGGACATAGAAACTCTTCACCGAGAAGCAATGGAATTGGTAGACCAGGCGGTCTTAGCTCGTCAACGGGGCGACGCTAAAGCAATGCGAGAGTTTTCTCGAGCCGCCTTTACCCAAGAACGGGCAGCGGCTGATTTAGTTGCCAATCAACTTGACCTGGAACCCACCCGCTCTGTTTTGCATCGCAGCGCCGCCGTTCTCGCCCTAGAGTGTACTGAACTCCGAGAAGCCGAACGACTGATTGGACGGGCGCTAGCTGGCAATCCACCCGATGATATTGTTGACGAACTCCGTGATCTGCTTCTGGAAGAGATTTACTCTCAACGCCAAGCTATACGCTAATACGGATGCTTGATAATAAGTAGGTGGGGACAATTAAAGTTAACGGCGGAGATCGTCAGTACTGCATTGGCTTGGGAACTGTTATAAAAGCTCCAAGCATGAAGCAGGCATCGGCGAAGAAGCGTCAGAAATAACAACTTCAACGAAGTAAGTTGCCGTAGTTCATTAAAATCTTGATTGTATTCTTGGAGAACCCTACAATTTGAATTTTTAGGAAAAAATAAAAAACGGATGACAATAAAACTTTACTTGATCCGTCATGGTATCGCTGCCGATCGCGAAGACTATGCCAACGATGAAGATCGTCCCCTAACCAACAAAGGGCGCAAAAGAACCACCAAAGTCGCCAAGCAACTGCGCGATCGCGGTCTACGGTTTGACCACATATTAACCAGTCCCTTAGTCCGAGCGCAAGAAACCGCCGCGATTCTGCAAGACGTAGGTTTAGGTGAGCAACTCGACGAATTTCCCAGCCTTGCGCCTGATGGGGATATCCATACCTGGGTTAACTGGCTACAGAAATGGCGTCAAAACCGGAGCAGGGAAAGCTGTTTAGCGTTAGTCGGTCATCAACCGGATTTAGGCAATTGGGCAGAATTGTTGGTCTGGGGAGAAGCACAAGAAAAACTCGTCCTCAAGAAAGCGGGCATTATTGGGTTAAACCTGAAAGAAACAGGAGTTCCTCTGGGGCAAAGTGAGCTATTTTTGCTAACCTCTCCAAAATGGCTAATCTAAGCGATCCTTAAGAATTTTTGTAACACACGCTACTAATCTCCCAGTTTCTGGTAAGTTAGCCTGAGAACACTTCATATCTCTCTACTCCGGAAACGGAAGCGCCCTTCACCGGGCAACTAAACAACCCATATCGTAAAGGTTAAAAGCACGAGTCTATGACTGTCTGCGAGTATAAACCAGGTTTAGAAGGCATTCCCGCTGCCCAATCCAGTATCAGCTATGTTGATGGCAAACAGGGAATATTAGAGTATCGCGGTATTCGGATTGAAGAACTCGCTACAAAAAGCACGTTCCTAGAAACCGCCTATCTTCTCATTTGGGGTGAGCTACCAACCAAGGAGGAGCTAAAAGCGTTTGAAACGGAAATTCGTTATCATCGACGGATTAAATATCGGATTCAGGACATGATGAAATGTTTCCCGGAAACCGGACATCCGATGGATGCACTGCAAGCCTCTGCAGCAGCATTGGGTCTTTTTTACTCAAAACGCGCTCTCCCCGCTCCTAGTTATATCCGGGAAGCCGTTGTCCGCCTGTTGGCGAAAATCCCAACAATGGTGGCAGCATTTAAGCTGATGCGGAAGGGGAATAACCCGGTAAAGCCGAACGATAATTTAGACTATTCGGCTAATTTCCTGTATATGCTCACCGAGCAAGAACCTGACCCCCTAGAATCTCACGTCTTTGATGTTTGCTTAACCCTCCATGCGGAACATACGATCAATGCGTCTACGTTCTCAGCCATGGTGACAGCTTCGACGTTAACTGACCCCTATGCGGTAATCGCATCCGCAGTCGGTACCCTTGCCGGTCCTTTGCATGGGGGGGCGAATGAAGAAGTGATTTCGATGCTCGAAGAAATTGGTTCGGTGGAAAATGTGCGTCCCTATCTAGAGGATTGCTTGCTGCGCAAGGCAAAAATCATGGGATTTGGTCACCGCGTCTATAAGGTGAAAGATCCGCGAGCAACGATTCTTCAGAATTTAGCCGAACAACTATTTGATAAGTTTGGTTCCGATAAATACTACGAAATTGCCTTGGAGTTAGAACAGGCGGTTGAGGAAAAACTGGGATATAAAGGCATTTACGCGAATGTAGATTTCTATTCCGGTTTGGTTTATCGGAAACTGGGTATTCCCACCGACTTGTTTACCCCGATATTCGCGATCGCACGGGTAGCCGGTTGGCTGGCGCACTGGAACGAACAGCTCGGAGAAAACCGGATTTTTCGACCCACCCAGATTTATACCGGCGATCACAACGTCGCTTATGTTCCTATCCAGGAACGGACATCGCAAATTCCCTTAGTGTAAAACAGGTGATCGCTTCTCCCAAAAACTCAAGTGAAAGGAGGAGCGATCAGTCGTTACTAGCGATGATTTGGTGGAGACAGTAAACGGAAGAGGATGATATCTTTCACTCCCAGATAAATAACCAGGAAATTCAATAAAACATAGCTAAACTGCAATATAGGGTCAAGTCGCCATCCTTGGAAAAGGAGAATAAAACCCGTCACAAACAAAATGAAAGGGGCAATGATTGCTTGAATGATATAAAGAACTATTCCCGTAACCCCGATATCTCTTCTCCTCGCGATGGGTAGAGCAATAGACAGAGCTAAGTAGGCTATAGATAAAAATATATCCAGAAGTCCTAAAAGTGATGCAGAGTTAAAACCGAAATTAACCATAATTCACTATTGATCCATCGCTGTATTTTTCTGAGCATAGTTGAGATTCTCCTGGTACTCGACAACCTTTTGCTGGGCAAGGCTATGTTGAGGATGGGAAGGAGGTACAGCATCCATGAGTGCGATCGCGTCTTGCCAATGACTCACCACGATGTCCCATTCTTCGGGGGTTTGCGCCGATTGAGTCAATGTCGCCGCACGCATGGCTTGATTCACCGCGTTCTGAAAGGGTTTAGGTTGAGAAGATAGGGTGGGCGAAGGCGAACTCGGTGAGGATAAAATACTGGGTTGAGTTTGACCCACTACAGAGGAGAGAGACGGATCGGGGGAGTTCTCTAATGGTTCTATGTCAGACAATTCTATTTCCTTGACGCTGAAGGATATTGACTCGGCTTGTACAGGTATAATCGATTTTCCGAGGGGCAGTGATAAATAAGCATAAATACTGATCGCCCCTAAAGGAATCAAAGTTAGGAGCATCAAGGGTTTTGTACCCCATTGAGCCAATACTTTGAAAACATTAGTTTTGGGTTTCAAGGGTTCGATCTCATCGCGCAAATCGATGACTTCCATCCAAGAGGGGGCGGGTTGTCCAACCTGTTTACCATACATTTGCACAGAGGCGATCGATGGGACTCGTAAGTGTGCCATCAGTTTGCGGACAATTGTCACCGATAATTTTTGGTCAGGGACTTGAACCGCTTTCAGGAGTACCAACAGACAATTCCCTTTCAGTGCGGCTTGGGCAGTAATATTGCGATCTCGCAACACATAATTCATGACGGAGAGAATCGCTGCATCATCACCCTGTTTGGCTAATTCCAGAAGATTTGTTTGGGTCATAGTCATCCCTTGGAGTGAAACGCTAAAAATTTAATATTTTCTATATTTTCTTCTAAGATGCCTTGTTTGCCCCAATTGAGCAAGGGGAAGACGATAGAGACTGAGCTAGCTACGTCTAGAAGCAGTGGCAGAAGTAACAATCATCAAAAATAATCATGAAGACCATAGAAGGCGATCGCATAAAAGTTGCCTGTTGTCACCGCCACACTCGTCTGAGATGGAGAACAAATCCAGGGAGGACATCTTCAGCCGATAACTCAGTGGGATTGTCTAACACCTCAACATCCACTCCTGGTCGATAAATTTCTACCCGTCGGTTCTGCGGGTCAATTAACCACCCCAATCTCGCCCCATTGTCCATATATTCTCGCATTTTGGCTTGGAGTTTGCTCAGGCTGTCTGATTCGGAACGCAACTCGACAACAAAGTCTGGGCAAAGCGGTACAAAGCCTTTTCGCTGTTGGGGGGTAAGCGATTCCCAACGTTCCCGCCTCACCCAGGATGCATCGGGGGAACGGTTGGCGCCATTGGGTAGTTTAAACCCTGTCGAGGAGTCAAAGGCTTCTCCTAAGTCTTCGTTGGCTTCGTACCAGCGATCCAGTTGTCCGGTAATGCTGCGATTGCGTGCGCCTGATTCGCCTCCTGTAGGGGGATTCACAATTAACTCTCCTGCTGCGGTGCGTTCTAGTCTCAAATCCCGATTCGCCAGAGCGATCGCCTCAAATTGTTCGGGGCTGACGTGCAGTGCGATCGCACGAGGGAGTTCAAGAGATAGGGTTTCCATTTTGCTGGGAGATTGTACCATCGTTGCTTCGCGATCACGTTAAGCCATGATCTCATTTAATTGTCGTATCAACTTAAATTATCCCTGGTCTTGGCTAAGGGGATCACGTCGAACGATATACTAGGCAGTGAGGCTGTCAAAAAAACTTCACAAATCAAACCGATAGCATAATTTGATACATTAAGTGTCAAATTACCTCAGTAAATATCACGTAGCTGCCAAGATGAACGCAGGAATTGACCTTCAAGGAAGTTTTATTGAATCGCTTAAAGATTTTGGCATCCCCAGTGGTGCTGCCAAGGCGATGTGGATGCCCCTGCCGATGTTCCTGATGATTATCGGTGCCACCGTGGGTGTCCTTGTCATAGTCTGGCTGGAACGAAAAATTTCTGCTGCGGCTCAACAGCGGATTGGTCCGGAATATGCTGGACCTCTGGGTGTTCTGCAAGCCGTCGCCGATGGTCTCAAGTTGGTGTTTAAGGAAGATATCGTCCCTGCCAAAGCAGATCGATGGCTATTTACTCTCGGACCCATACTCGTCGTCATCCCCGTCTTTTTGTCGTACCTGATTGTCCCCTTTGGACAGAACCTGATTATTACTAACGTAGGACTGGGGATATTTCTCTGGATTGCCCTGTCGAGTATTCAGCCTATTGGTTTGCTGATGTCAGGGTATGCCTCCAATAACAAGTATTCCCTACTTGGGGGGTTAAGAGCAGCGGCACAGTCGATTAGTTACGAAATTCCCCTGGCGCTGGCGGTATTGGCAGTGGTGATGATGTCCAATAGCTTAAGTACCATCGATATTGTGGAACAGCAATCTGGGTATGGCATCTTAGGCTGGAATATTTGGCGTCAACCCGTTGGCTTTTTGATTTTTTGGATTGCCGCATTAGCCGAATGTGAACGACTTCCCTTTGACCTACCCGAAGCTGAGGAGGAATTGGTTGCTGGCTATCAAACCGAATATGCCGGCATGAAATTTGGTTTGTTTTATATCGGATCTTACGTTAACCTAATCCTTTCTGCCATATTAGTAGCGGTGCTGTACTTAGGCGGCTGGGAATTCCCGATTCCCCTTGACCGATTAGCCACTTGGTTAGGTGTAAGTGAAACCAGTTCCTGGTTACAGGTAATTACCGCTTCTCTGGGAATTACCATGACCTTACTCAAAGCTTACTTTCTCCTCTTTATTGCGGTTCTGCTGCGCTGGACAGTTCCCCGTGTACGGATTGACCAACTCCTAAATTTAGGCTGGAAGTTCCTTTTACCGATTGGATTAGTGAACCTGTTGCTAACTGCTGCTCTTAAACTCACCTTTCCGGTTGCATTCGGGGGTTGATTGCTGATTGGTCATTGTTCATTGGTCATAGTTAAAAACGAATGACGAATGACAAATGACGAATGACAAATGACGAATGACGAATAACAAATTATGCTCAAGTTCCTCAAACAAGTTGGCGATTACGCCAAAGAAACCGCTCAAGCTGCCCGTTATATTGGTCAAGGTTTATCTGTAACCTTCGACCACATGCAGCGCCGTCCCGTTACCGTCCAGTATCCTTATGAAAAACTGATTCCTTCTGAACGGTATCGGGGTCGGATTCACTTTGAATTTGACAAGTGTATTTCTTGCGAAGTCTGTGTGCGAGTTTGCCCGATCAATCTGCCCGTGGTAGATTACGAGTTCGATAAAGCGAGTAAGAAAAAGAATCTCAAGCACTATAGTATTGACTTCGGGGTTTGTATTTTCTGCGCGAACTGTATTGAATACTGTCCCACCAACTGTCTGTCGGCGACAGAAGAGTATGAAATGTCTACCTATGATCGCCACGAACTCAACTATGATAATGTGGCGATGGGACGCCTGCCGTACAAGGTGACGCAAGACCCGATGGTTACGCCATTACGGGAATTGGCTTACCTACCCAAAGGAGTCACAGATCCCCACGATTTACCGCCAGGTTCTCGACGTGCTGGTTTGCGTCCGGAAGAAATTGTCGAGCAAATGGAACCGACTGAAGCAGAAAAAGAAGAAGAAACAGCGAAGAATGCTTAAAGCTGATCCCACGGAGTCTATTTCCGTGGGATTAATGTGTCATTTTAACTAGAGTGCAAGGAGTGAAGGTACAGTGGATCTAGCCCAAGGGGTTCAGTTTGTTTCATTTGTAATTTTGTCGGTGATGATGATTGGGTCAGCCTTAGGCGTTGTCCTACTCAATAACATCGTTTATTCAGCATTTTTACTCGGTGGTGTCTTCATTAGTATGGCGGGGTTTTACCTGTTGCTCAATGCTGATTTTGTCGCCGCCGCGCAAATCTTGGTTTATGTGGGTGCGGTGAATGTGCTAATTTTGTTTGCCATTATGTTGGTGAACAAGCGAGAAGATTTTAAACCGATCACGAATCGTTGGATTCGTCAAGGTGCAACCGCGCTGGTTTGTTTGGGGTTATTTGCGCTGCTGGGGACGATGGTATTAGTGACACCTTGGTCAATCTATTCAGGTACGGCGGTTCTCGGTGAAGGATCAGTGGTGGAGATTGGCAAGCATTTCTTCAGTGACTTTTTACTACCCTTTGAACTCGCCTCAGTACTGTTATTGATGGCGATGGTGGGTGCGATTATTTTGGCACGTCGCGATTTTATTCCAGAGAGTTTGGTGCCTCGCGATACATCAGAAACTGAGTATTCTACCTTACCCGAACGTCAGCGTCAGTTGACATCTGTCGGTGGAGAGTCTCAAAAAAGCACCCGATAAAACGTATTATGGTAGGGGCAGTAATAGGGGCGAGTTTAGGAGCGGGTGTAGGGGCGGGTTTAGCCTTTCAATAGACTTTGTGACTGATAAGCGAGCAACAAAACCCGCCCGATTGTCAAACATCAAACATTAAACGTCAATTCATGGAACTACAACTTCAATATTTTTTACTGCTAGCGGCGGCTCTGTTTTGCCTTGGTATCTATGGCTTAATTACCAGCCGCAATGCTGTGCGCGTGTTAATGTCAATTGAACTGCTGTTAAATGCGGTCAATTTGAATTTAATGGGGTTTTCTAATTTTATTGACCCTATCGGAATTAAAGGTCAGGTGTTTACCGTGTTTGTGATTACGGTAGCGGCGGCGGAAGCGGCGGTTGGGTTAGCAATTGTGCTTTCGATTTATCGCAATCGCGACACGATTGATATGGAGCAGTTTAATTTGCTGAAGTGGTAAGCTTTAGCCTGAAGTTTAGCCTAGAACTAAAGTTCTGGCTAAAAGCTGAAACCCGTTTAAACGGGTTCAAGTCGGGGAAGCCGGGGGGAGAAAAAATTAGGGTCTGCTGAATAAGTTTTGTGGTGGGGTTAGAGAGCAGGGGAAGCAGAGGAAGCAGAGGGAGCAGAGGAAGCAGAGGGAGCAGAGGGAGCAATGGTACATTTTCCGTGATTCTATCGCCATAGTTTTCAACACCGAGGGTGTTACTGGTAAGTCGAGGTAAGCGATGTCCTGAGCGTGTCGAAGGGTCGAGGTGTTGATAGATAGTCTCAAATTTCCTTGAAGATGAACAACTTTCTCTACGGCTCCAAGTTTTGATAGCTAAGGGTTTGGGTTTTCTACAGCAAGCCCAAATTAAATTTAGAGCTGATCCGAAAAGTATGGCGTAGGGTGCCATTGGACTTAAACTAAATGGCGCTGACTCGCATAACCTGGAAATAAATGAATTAACTCTTTGAACCCGTTTCAACGGGTTTCAGCTTTTAGCCCCAACTTTAGTTGAGGGCTTAAGTGAGCGACATTCTCCCCTCAAACCTATACTATTTAGGGTCAATTATCCTCCCCTGGTTTAACTACCTTTATCACAACGCCAAACTTTCATCGTCTTATCCATACTGCCACTCACAAGTGTCTCACCATCGGGGCTAAAGGCAACAGCATACACTTCCCAAGTATGCCCATTCAAAGTAGCCAGAGTTTGCCTATCATACAGTTGCCAAATCTTAATCGTTTTATCCATACTACCACTGGCTAACGTGTAACCATTGGGACTAAAGGCTAATGTCCGTACTCGTTGAGTATGACCCCTGAGAGTACCGAGTTCACGTCTTTCCCCTACCTGCCAGAGTGTAATTGTGCCATCGCTTTTTCCTGTAGCCAGGAGTTGCCCATCGGGACTAAAGGCGACAGAATAGAAAAAGCCAAAACGTAACTGGCTATGACCAAAACTATTCTGTTCCTCCCCTGTACTGATTTGCCATAATTTCACCGTTCCATCCCCACTAACACTGGCAATACTTTCTCCATCGGGACTGATAGCAACATCATTAATATAGGAGGTATGTCCTGTAAGCGTTTGTAATTCCCTACCCTGTTGGATATGCCATAACTTAATAGTGCCATCATTGCTACCACTAGCTAATATCTCTCCATCGGGACTAATGGCGAGGGAACTAATCCATTTCCGATGACCCGTGAGGGTTAAAATAAGTTGTCCATTCTCTACCTGCCAAACCTTAATCGTTTGGTCATAACTTCCTGTGGCTAAATATTGACTATCCGGCGTAAAGGCTATAGCACAGACTCGTCCAAGATGACCATTGAGAGTATGATACTCCTGTCCTTCTGGTAACTGCCATAACATAGCCGTAGCGTCTGCACTACCACTAGCAAGAATTAAGCCATCGGGACTAATCGTCACCGCTTCCACCGAACCCCAATGTCCATCGAGAGTTTGAATAACTTGCCAGTTAGTTAAGGGAGGATTAGAGGGAGGCTGGAGGATGAGGGGATGCGCCGGAGTTGATGCGATCGCGCTTTGACCTCCTTTCCCCTGAAATCCTGACAGGCTAATCGATTGAGGCGATATCGATGGTGTAGGACGTTGAGTTAAGGAAATCGAGGGAAGTTGATGTAAATCCCGCAGAACTTCAGCGACAGATTGATAACGGTAATTGGTGGCTCGTTTCAGTAGTTTATCTAAAATATAGCCTAATTCATCACTAATCGAATTCGTTTTTAAGTAACGCCGCCATACCCAGGTATCCTCGCCCGTATCAAAGAATTCTTCAGGAGATATTTGCGTGAGCAAATGAATACAACTAACGCCTAAACTATACAAATCGCTGGCAAAAATGGCTTTTCCTTTAGCTTGTTCTGGAGCGATATAGTCCGGTGTCCCCACAGTCGTTCCTGTTTTTGTCGTACCAATGGCATGTTTAGCCGCACCAAAATCAACTAAAACTAAATTACCCTTAATCACCCCTGCTTCAGTTTCTCCTGTATCCCCAGTATAAATATGCCGACGACGAATAATATTTTCTGGCTTAATATCGCGATGAATCACAGAACGCGAGTGGATAAACTCAAGTATCGAGAGCAAATCTCGCAGCATCTCCCGAATCTGCTGTTCGTTAAATACCCCCTCCTTTGCCAGGATTTGGGCTAAATTTTGCCCATCAATAAATTCTTGGACTAAATACTGGCGATTATCCTGGGTAAAATGAGCCAGCAATTCCGGAATCTGGGGATGTTTCCCTAACTCATCCAGACGCACGGCTTCTCGTTCAAATAATTCTGTCGCTTTCTGGACATCGCTTGTCCCCTGATAGAGGGGAAAAAACTGCTTAATCACACATTGGGGTTTCGAGGGTTTATCCTCATCCACCGCTAAAAACGTTTTGCCAAACCCCCCTTGTCCAATCAGTCGCAGACTGCGGTAACGCTCTCGCAGCAGCAGCTTGGAACCACAACGTTGGCAAAACCGCATCCCATCCGGGTTTTGGGGGCGATCGCAGTGAGGATTGAGACAATAGCTCATCAGCCAAGGGATATAAAGCCTTCGTCTCTATTTTGGCTTGATCAGGGCGCATTGCTTATAATAAATGAACATAACTATGTACATCAGCTTATGCTTCCCTACGAAATCACATCCCCAACAGAGGCACGAAATGGTTTTTTCCAGTTATTAGAACAGGTGGTACAAAATCATCAGATCTATATCATAAACCGCCGTGATGGTGAAAATGTTGCTTTGATTTCAGAGTCTGATTTAACCAGTTTAGTTGAAACTGTTTATCTATTTAGATCACCTACCAATGCTCGTCGGTTATTGGATGCTATAGAGGAATCTAAAACCGGAAAAATTAAACCTCAAACAATTGAAGAACTTGAGCAGGAGTTAGGGATTGAGCAAGAAAAAGAAAAAGAAAACTGAATCTGAACAGAGTAAGCCAGTAGTCGTTACTCGAATTCCTGGTTTTAGCTCTCAATTCAAAGAAGATCTAGCCTGGTGGTTTAAGCACGATTTTCAGAAAGTCTCAAAAATATTGGATTTAGTTACGGCTGTTATACAAGATCCTTTTGCTGAAATTGGTAAACCTGAACCTTTGAAGTATATGGAAGCAAATATATGGTCACGGCGCATTGACCTAGAGCATCGACTTGTCTATCGAGTTAGTTAAAAATCTTCAGATTGATTTTTTAGGGTGTAGGTATCATTATGAATAACTAATCACTCAACTCACCCGCTATCCTGCTATATCATTTCCGACTGTTTCTCTAATTTCATAACATTTCACTTCAAATACCTCCAATTCTTTGCGTCCCTCTGCGCTTCCCTCTGCTACCTGGAGCGTTAAAATATAATCCTAATACCCCCATCATTAACACCGCCAAATCCTAATCGTCTTATCCGAACTCCCACTGACCACAGTTTTGCGATCCGGACTTATCGCCACAGAATACACCGCACTGTTATGCCCTTTCAGAATATCAATAATTTTCCCTGTACTTAATTGCCAAAGCTGAACCGTCTCATCCGAACTCCCACTCACCAGAACCTTTCCATCCCGACTCATAGCAAGTGAATTAACCGAACCAAAATTCCCCGATAAGGTACTCATTTCTTTACCCGTTCCCAAATACCAAAGTTTAATCGTTTGATCGGCACTACCACTGGCAATTATTTTACCATCAGGACTAAATACCACTGACTTAACCGCCGCTTTATGCCCACTCAATGTCATCATCAATTGACCTGTGGTTAAATCCCAAACCTTAATCGTCTTATCATCACTCCCACTAGCAAGAATTTGACTATTAGGACTAATCGCCACTGCGTTAACTCGCCCTAGCCAATCGGAGTGCTGAATCGATAGGGGAATTTCTTTGCCAATTTCCAGGTTCCACAGTTTAATCGTTCTATCATCACTCCCACTAATTAAACGTTGCCCATCTCGACTAAAGACAATTGATTTAACCGAACTTGAATGTCCCATGAGAGTATAAAGTTCCTGTCCAGTTTCTAACGCCCAAACTTTAATCGTATAATCATCATTACCACAGGCAAGCCGTTTCCCATCGGGACTAAACGCCATTGATTTTACGCCATTAAACCAGGCAAAGTTTTTAGCCAAAATTCCCATCTCCTGACCCGTTTTTAATTGCCAGAGTCGAAGAGTTTGGTCATCACTGCCACTGGCAAAAATCTCTCCCTGGGGACTAATCACCACAGTATTAACTTTACCAGAATGGGCAGTTAATGTTTGCACGCAATGCCATTCCTGGGTAATTAAACCAGACTCGGTGCGAGTTTCCAGTGTCGTTAGTCCTGTCCATACATCTTGCAGAGAATTACCAATCTGATGCATCGTTTTGCCCACTCCCTGAAGTCCGGCGTCGAGTTCATGTCTTAACATTGCCAGGGAAAGGGATGAGGGTTCTGGCGTTTCTGGGGCGTTTTTGGGCGGTGAGGATAATCGATTTTTGTCTTTAATATCTTGCAGTTTATAGAGTGTCGTCTGAAGTTGAACAATTGTCTCTTTAAGTTGTTCAATCTGTTGGTGTCGCTGGAAATTTACCTGTTGCGCGTTGGTTTCCAGGTGAGAGACTTGCTGGTTCAGGGGTTCAATGTAGTCATACCATTTCGCGATCGCCTCTTTTAATTGTCCTAGCTTTAATCCTTGGTCGCTAACCTGGGGGGTTAAGGTGTCGAGTTGAGTTTTAAAGGGTTCAAGCTGTTGCTGAACTTGGAGAATAATCGCATCATGCTGTTGCTGGTTAGCGACGCTAAATTCAGCAAATCGCTGTTGAGTTTGGCTATCCAGGCGAATTAGTTCCTGGTTAAGGGTGTCAATAAGGGGGTTAATATAAGCCAGAATTCCTTCCGCTTGTAGGTGTTGTAATGCGTGTAATTGATCCAGTTGGGTTTGGGTTTGGCGATCGCGCTGTTGGGTTGTCTCGTCGAGTTGAGTTAGATGTAGCTGTAGAGGATGGATGAGTTGATAGATGTGGGCGATAATTTCCGTATGTTGTTGCTGATTCGCGGTATTGAATTGTTTCAGTTGTTCTTGGCTGCGGCTATCCAGTTGAATCAGTTGTTGATTCAGGGGTTCGATTAGCTGATGAATTTTCGCGATCGCCGCCTTATACTGTTGAGCATTAACATCCTTAAGGTGACTGATACGCTCCTGAGTCTGGATATCCAGTTGAGAGAATTGCTCGTGAATCGGTTCTAGATTTTGATACACCTGCGCGATCGCTGTATCTTGGTGCTGACGGTTGAGTTGATGCAGCCGTTGACGATTCAGAACATTCACCCCCAGGGTGAAGGTTAGGGGGGTAGCGGCGTAGACGACTTGCTGAGTCGCGGCTGCGATCGCGGTTCCCAAAAATGAACCCCCGATACAAACATATTCGGTAATATCGAGCCAGTGGCGTTGGGTCATGGTTGTCCTAGTGGCTAGTTGTCCCTGATTATCATTATCTTAATTATCTATCATCGCTCGAATTTTGGATTATAGTTGTTCTTGGAGAACTAACTCCCTCTAAAGCTGAACTCATTGATCAAGTTGGGAAAATTGTTACTGGTAGATTCAATGAGCAGAACTCTCGTAAATCTTTTCAAGAAAATCCCAAAGAACTCGTTGATGAAGTCTGGCAAATGATACAAAATCCAGGTTGATTAATACTCAAGTTCGGTGAAATACTTATAGCAAAAGGCAGAAGGCTGCTTGGGTAAGGAGCAAAAAGGGGATAACTTGAACCTTTGGATAGACATTTTCCCAAACCCTAACCTGCTATGGTCTAACCAACGACTCAGTATAAATAGCAGGAGATTCACTCATGCCCTTAAATGTCACCCAAAAACTGATTCAATCCCATCTGGTTTCCGGTACGATGAAACCTGGTGCAGAAATTGCCCTCCGGATCGATCAGTCTCTTACCCAGGATGCCACAGGAACCATGGTTATGCTGGAGTTAGAAGCTATGGGCATTGATCGGGTCAAAACTGAGCTTTCAGCACAATACGTTGATCACAATCTCCTGCAAACCGACTATAAGAATGCCGACGATCATCTGTTTTTGCGATCCGCCTGTCAACGGTTTGGCATTTGGTATAGTCGCCCTGGAAATGTTGCGCCGATACGATGTCCACGGCTGTCGGGGCATGATTATTGAATATTATGGACCCGGACTTGCCCAACTCAGTGCCATGGATCGCCATGTTATCGCCAATATGGGGACGGAAATGGGAGCAACAACTACTGTTTTCCCCTCAGATGTTGAAATTAAGCGATTTTTAGAGGCTCAAGGGCGAGGACAGGATTGGGTAGAACTTGTCGCCGATGAGGATGCTGAATACGATGTCTATGACATGATTAATTTGTCGGAACTGGTTCCCTTAATTGCCTGTCCCAGTAGTCCCGGAAATGTTGTTCCGGTTACCGAAGTGCAGGGACGCCCTGTCAATCAGGTGGTGATTGGTTCCTCAGCAAATCCAGGGTTGCGTGATTTCTGGATAGTTAGCCAAATTGTCAAAGGAAAAGTTGTTCACGATCGCGTATCCTTCGATGTCAACCCAACCTCCCGCCAAGTCATTGAGAATTTAGCGGCTCCGCCGGAAGATGGCAGGACAGTTGAACTGGAAAAGGGACCCAATATTAAATCCTTCCCTGAATTTGCCGCCTTATCTAATAGTATTTCTGTGCCTGTGCTGTTGAAAGTTGAGGATAATATTTCCACGGATGAAATATTACCTGCTGGTGCGCGGGTGCTACCTTATCAGCGAAGGGGATGAACTGGAAATTATTGGCTTACGGGAGGCGTTAGAGGCAGAGCGATCAATTCCTGTCAAGAACCTCACCAAGGACATGATATATCCCATGACTCATAGCCTGAGTCCCCGTCAGGTGGAAATTATGCTTTGTGGCGGCTTAATCAATCACTTTAAAGCTAAATCACAAGTCGCTCAATCTGTCAATATCTAAATTTGAATTTGGGTTAACTGTCCCCTTTTTGGTAGGGAAAAGCTACAGGACAGAAGTTTCAAAAAAAAGTTCCCTTGGGTTCTAATGGAATTCAATTTTTCCCTACACCCCACACCCTACCTCTACCTCAAGTAGCTTGTCACCCTTCAGGTTTTTTTCCACGGAGAGGGGGGGATTCGAACCCCCGATGGCTGTGACACCATAACAGATTTCGAGTCTGCCGCATTCAACCGCTCTGCCACCTCTCCAAATCTTTGTTCTATGATAATAGCACTCATTGTTACTGAATAGTGGTTCAACACCGCTAAAATGGTGGAATAGAATCAAGGCACTTTGTAATTGAGATTGCTACTGGTAAAGACCACTTCGATAGACAAGTCTGGAGTTTTCTTTAACGTTCCGATGGAGTAAGACTCGTCAGCTTGGTTTGAATTGTTGCCAACTCATTCCAGAGTGGGTAAGCCGTTGGTCTTTTTGTTTTGAGACTGTCTGTGTCATTCCTTCTGTTCCCCATAACTTTATCAGGTAAGTCGTTTCCCTAATCTGGCAAAGTCCTGAATCCTGAGTGTTACTCCTACCTTCTTGGTCAGGTTTCAGAAAAGCGTCGCATCGGTACGGTTAGCCTCCAAGGTGGTTTCAAAGCCCTGTTCTGGTGTCCACTGAATCGCCCCATCACGCCCAGTCCAGTACAATTCAATCTCAGCATTTTGTAGGAGTTTGGCGGCTTGGGGTTCGATGACTTCCGCCGATGCGATCGCCACTTTGGGTTGGAGTACGTCTACCAATCGAGGCGTGAGAGGTTCACCAGACCACCATAGCACTTGAATTTGAGGCAAATTATCCCGTTGAGCGAATTGATTTTGCTCATCGGGTGGCATATCTCCCAAGAGTAACCAGGTTCGATCCTTAATTTGAAGCTGTACGATAGGAGGTTGGGCTTTGATTAATTCGATCGTCGTTTTTTCTCCAGAACCCGTAGCACCAACTGCTAAACGTTGTTCCGTTGAAACGACTTCATAAATTCCATTTTGGGATTGAACCGCCTCTGCGATCGCCTGTGTATCAGTGGGTAACGGTTCTGAATGGGCTAAGTCATAAAACCGCTTAACGGGTAAACTTTCCAATATTGGCACCCAACCACTCCGAAAACGAGGTTGTGAATCAACCGCAACCGCCCAATCCACCTGATTAACCCCTTGCTTTTGCAAAAAAGGCAGGATAGTAAAATTCGCGGTATCGGTTTCTCCACTATTGACAAGCGTCACTTGACCCTGATCCTGAATCACTAAAACCTGTTCTTGATCAGCCACTAAAACAGTAACTTGAAACTGTTCTAGCCGGGTTTGCCAAATGGGTAGGGCAATAATGGTTAAGGCGATTACACCGACGAATATGCCTCGCATCTGCACACGCGAACTGATACAAGTGATGCCAATTAAGCCATAAAGCAGCAGTAACTGCATCAGGGAAATTGTACCGAGGGCGACTGAACTAGCGGGTAAAGCATTAAAAAATCGCACCAGTTCCAGCAAGCCTTGAAGAGGATAGTACAGCAATCCCGCGATCGCGCTACCGGCTAAGGGTGAAATTAATGCGACTAAGGCACTCAGAAAACCCCCCAAGCTAATTAAGCTAATCAAGGGTGTGCCGATAATATTGGCAACCACACTGTAGGGGGCAATCATGCCGAAAACATACAGTTGTAAGGGTAATGTCCACAACAGTGCGGCTAAGGGAACGGCGATTAAAGCAGCAATGACTGAAGGTAACCAGTCAAGGTTCTTAACTAAGGGAGGTACGGTTACTAGCAATCCCAGTGTTGCTAAAAAGCTTAACTGAAAGCCTAAATCCCAAATCCACAACGGATTGATAATCAACAAAATCGTCGCGGCAAGTAATAGAGAACCTAAGGGTTTAACTTGTCGATGAGTCAGCAGCGCCACTAATGCGCCTACTCCCATAATCGCAGCTCGTAGAACTGACGGTTGTAAACCTGTTAAGCCAACATAAATCAGTAACGCTGTGAGTCCAATCCCAAATTGCGTTTTTGTTCCCCACCGTTTGGTTAACGCTAATACTGAACCCAAAATCAACGACACATGAAACCCAGAGGCTGCCAAGACATGAGCGAATCCGGTTTGAATAAATAGGTCGCGAATATCATAGGGTAAATCGACGGCTTTGCGTCCCAATACAATTGAACTCAAAAGTAGACCAGTGGGACTTCCTAGCTGACGCACTTGGGCATGGATAATACGTTGGCGTAACATCCACCATCCCCATGTTGATTCTTGATTTTCGTCGGGAAAACTGACTTGTCGCCCACTTAAGCCAGCAAACGCGCCTTCCTTGGTTAAATAGGTGGCAAAATCAAAGCCGCCAGGATTGGCTGCGGGTTTGGGTTTATATAAAACACCTGTGACGGAAATAGTTTGACCTGGAAAAAGACCCGTCGATTGCAATAAAGGAACCGTTACATATAACTTACCGGTGACACCTCGCGTCGTTGTGCCCCGATTTTCATTACTTTCCAGTTCAGTGAGTTGGGTAGCTTCTAGCCAAAATTGCCCCTTCTGCGATCGCGTCAGCCGAGGAACGGTTTCGACGTTACCTTGAATGGTGACAACTTGCCCTTGCGCCGAACTAGAAACAAATTGACTGATGTCATTGGATTCAGGTTGAGGTAATCGCAGTTGCACATAGAGAAGGGCGATCACCGCAATCAGGCTAGCGGTCAACCATAATCTCGGTCGAGGTCCGGTGCGCCAAATTCTGGGGAACGCGATCGCACAAATTATGCCTATCCCGATTACACTCAGGATTAAAAGACTATACTCTTGCCAGGTGACAGTACGAGTAGGCAAGCCGACAACGGCTGTAGACAATAGGGCAAGAATATAAGCCCCACTCAGTAGGGAACCACTGGCAAGATTCATCGCATAGCTAGACCGGGTTTCCAAACCAATACGGTATGAAAGAAACAAAAAGCACGATGCAGGTGTTCAAGTCGCCCCCTAAACCGATAACGTTTGAGAGGGAGATGATGACTTGAGCGGAAATCCTAATCCTTCTCGTTGCTGTAAGTAAAGTTGTGCCACTCGTCTGGCTAGGTTGCGAATCCTGCCAATATAGCGTGTCCGTTCCGTTACCGAAATCACACCTCTGGCATCCAGCAAATTGAATGTATGAGAACATTTGAGAACATAGTCAAGACTGGGTAAGACAAGGCTTCTATCAATGAGTTGCTTGGCTTCTTGTTCGTACAAACCAAACAGTGTCAATAATAAGTCGGGGTTAGAGGCTTCAAAATTATAGGTACATTGCTCTATTTCACCTTGGAGGTGAACATCGCCGTAGTTAAGGTGGTCATTCCACTGGATTTTGGTCATCGCATCGACTCCTTGTAGATACATGGAGATTCGTTCTAACCCATAGGTAATTTCGATGGAAACCGGGCGACAATCTACGCCACCGCATTGCTGGAAGTAGGTAAATTGGGTGATCTCCATGCCATCCAACCACACTTCCCAACCCGTTCCCCAGGCTCCGACAGTGGCATCTTCCCAGTTATCCTCGACAAAGCGAATATCATGATCTTCAGGATGAATGCCTAAAGCCCGGAGGGAATCCAGATAAATTTCTTGAATTGTGTTGGGTGAGGGTTTAATCAGGACTTGATACTGGTAATAGTGTTGAAAGCGATTGGGATTTTCTCCGTAGCGTCCATCGGTTGGTCGTCGGCAAGGTTCCACGTAAGCTACTGACCAAGGTTCATCGCCAATGGATCTGAGAAACGTGTGTGGGTTTTTGGTTCCGGCACCTTTTTCAATGTCATAGGGTTGAGCAATCAGGCAACCGCGATCGCTCCAGAACTGGTGTAACGTAGCAATTACAGACTGAAAATTCACATGACCTCCACATTTTGGTCAAAATCTATCACTACATTTTGGCATCTTGCTGGATTGTCCCGGCTGGATATCTGTGTTCGGGCGTTAAGCGAGGGCGGGGGAGTTGAGTGTGTTCGTCTGAAGGTAGGCAGGTGATTGGCTACTTGAGTGTAACAGGATAGTGCGATCGACATAGTACCTAAGTAGTTTGCTGGAAGGTGTTCTCTGCGTAAAGGAGTAGAGCAAAAAAAAATTAGTCGGCTAAATCCCTTAATTTGAAAGGATTCCAGCCTTCCTCCAAAAAAAAATCCCTCAAAAGGTTGACAACTCCAGAAATAGCCACTACATTGGTAAATGCGCTTGAAACGGAGTTCACTCCACATCCAAGCGTCCGAACCAAGACAAATCAATAGTTTGAAAGCCAAGCATACAAAACTCCTTGTCAAAAAACTTCG